>CAZDAH010000092.1:0-283 GCA_964503405.1 uncultured Ignavibacteria bacterium | reverse complement strand
ATGGGCGAGTGGCCGCGAGTTAGCCTGCCGGGAGTCCATGAGGGATCATGGCACGAAATACTCTATCCGGGTTCGGCCCTGGCAATGGCCACGTTAAAGAAGCCGTTGTCGGTTGCATGTTTTCCGGATTCGGCGCAGGGTAAAACAGTCATATATATCGCAGAAATTAAGAACAACACGCTTATTCAGTTAAATTGTACAACCAACAGCGCGCCGGAATTCGCGGGAGGCCATGATTACCAAAGGGAGCCGCGCCGATATTAGCCGGGAGCAATCTCCCTGG
>CAZDAH010000091.1:3392-12815 GCA_964503405.1 uncultured Ignavibacteria bacterium | reverse complement strand
CCATTCCCCCCCAATATTCTGCCTTGCCATATAAATCCATAGATCGTATATTCCTCCCCGCTAAAGGCGGGGCGTATGGATCTCCGCTAACTCTTTTAAAAGAGGACTTTATGGCCGGGATTAGATTATTGGGTAAAAGCCTCATCGAGATGCTTGAAATAAGCCGCGGGAAATACGGTAAGTTCCCATGTATGAAGAGGTTCGATGGCGAGAAGTTTGTCGATATTTCATTCGATGATTTCGCCGCCAAAGTGCGCCGCATCGCCGGCGGCCTGCTCTCCCTCGGATTAAAGCCAGAAGATAAGGTCGCCGTTCTTTCGGAAAACAGGCCCGAATGGGGCGCATCGTATCTCGGCGTCCTAACCGCAAGATGCATAAACGTTCCCCTCGACGCTCTTCTCAAAATCGCTGGCTGGAGCCATATCATCCGGGATTCCCAAGCTCGGGCGCTTATCGTCTCCGCCAATTACCTGCCCGAATTCGAGCCGATGCTGGGCACACTTCCTGATCTTGAATTCCTGATCTGCATGGATAAACCATCGCCCGGCTCCACCGCCTTCTCCCTGGCCGATCTCGAGGAGAAGGGGGCGCAGCACAATGGCGAATACCCGAAAATCAAAGCTTCGGATCTGGCCGCCATCCTCTATACTTCAGGCACGACAGGCCAAGCAAAGGGGGTCATGCTCACTCACGGCAATATCACCTCCGATATCGACGGGGTATTACAGAAGATCGACGCCGGCCCGGAGGATACATTCCTCTCTGTCTTGCCCATCCATCACACTTTCGAATGCACTTGCGGATTTTTGACTCCGATAGCCGCCGGCTGCAGCATCGCCTATGCCCGCGGCCTCGCCTCCAAGCTGATCGTCGAGGATATCAAAAGCAATAAGGCCACAATCCTCCTCGGCGTTCCCCTGCTTTTCGAGAAGATGCACGCCGGCCTGATGAAGGCCATCGCCAAGAAACCTCCGCTTACCAGGATGGTTTTCAAAGCCACCTATGGCGTCAGCCGGGTCATGCTCGATATGTTTAAGACGGAGGCTGGTAAAAAGATCTTCAAGGGATTACGGGAGAAGGCGGGGATGTCCAGCCTTCGCCTCCTGGTTGCCGGCGGGGCTCCCATGCCCCCGGAAGTGGCCAAGGCCTTCAACCTTCTCGGATTCGCCTTCATCCAGGGCTACGGCCTGACCGAATCATCCCCCGTGCTGACCATCAATCCCATAGAAAAGCGCAAGGACGCCTCCATCGGATTGGCCATACCAGGATCGGAAATACGGATAATCGATGCCGACAGCCGGGGTATCGGTCAGATTATCGCCAAAGGACCCATGATCATGAAAGGTTATTATCGAAACCTGGAGGCGACAGACCAGGTCTTGAAGGACGGCTGGCTTTATACCGGAGATTCCGGCTGGGTCGATGATGAGGGGTATTATTACATCGCCGGGCGGCTTAAAAACGTGATAGTCACGCCTGCCGGCAAAAACGTCTACCCGGAGGAGATCGAGGCGGTCCTGAACGTCTCGCCTTATATCCTCGAATCGCTGGTCATGGGACGGCCCTTGAGAGGGATCAGGGGAGAGGAGATTCAGGCCGTGGTCGTGCCCGATTACGAATATTTCGACGAAATCGCTGTCGAGACCGGGGAGAAATTCACCAGCGAAACTATCGAGAAAACCATCAAAAAAGAGATCAACGAATGCTGTTCAACTCTTGCCGATTTCAAAAAAGTCAAATATATACAGATCAGGGAAGATGAATTCGAAAAAACCTCTACTCGCAAGATCAAGAGGTACCTGTTCCTGCAAAAACCCGAGCCTCTCGATCAAACTTAAATAGAAGAGGATTAAAATGATCTACGGCGTAATACTGGCCGGAGGACGGGGCGAGCGGTTCTGGCCCCTTTCGCGCAACGAACATCCCAAGCAGCTGCTCAAGCTGACCTCGGATAAAACCATGATCGAGGAAACTGTGGGGCGTCTTGATGGCTTTATACCGAAGGAGAAATTCGTAATCGTAACCGGCGAACATCTCAAGGATAAAATCAGCGCGGTGATTCCCGACCTCGGCGAAAAAAATTTCCTGCTGGAGCCCCAGGGCAAAAATACATGCCTGGCTGTCGGGCTGGCCGCAGTGCATATTATCAAGGAAGATCCCGACGCCGTCATGGTAATACTATCCTCCGATCACATGATTGCGCCCCGGGAAAAACTCATCTCCCTGTTCAAAGCCGGATGCGAGGTCGCCTCCGCGGGAAACTACCTGATAACAATCGGCGTGGTGCCCAACAGGGCCGAAACCGCCTACGGTTATATCGAGCTCGGCGACGAATTCAAAATCTCATCCGGCATAAAATTCTACAATGTCAAGCAGTTCAAGGAAAAGCCCGACCCGCCCAAGGCCCAGGAATATTATCTCGACCGGCAGCATCTCTGGAATTCCGGCATGTTCATCTGGCGGGCCGATTCCATTTTGAATGCGTTGCGGGTATACGAACCGGGTATTCATCAGTGCCTTATGAACTACAAAGACAAAATCGCCGGGAAAAGCGCGCCCAAAGCGAGGGAGAAGCTGTATAACGACTGCTCCAGCATCTCCATCGATTTCGCCGTCATGGAAAGAGCCTCCAACGTGCTGACAATGAAAGGCGATATTCGCTGGGACGACGTCGGTTCCTGGCTGGCCATGGATCGGATTCACCGGCAGGACAGGCATGATAACGTGGTATCCGGTGAAGTCGTGCTCGAAAGCAGCTACGAAAATATCGTGGTTAACGACGCTAAAGGCATTATAGTCGGCTACGGAGTGTCCGATCTTGTGATTGTGAGAACCGGAGATATCGTCATGGTGGCCCATAAGACCAGGGTCGGGGAGATCAAAGATCTGCTCAATACTCTTTCGGAGAATAATAAATATGAAAAATATCTTTAGAACAACCGCGGCCGGGGCCGGACTGATCATGCTGGCGGCCCTGGCCTGCAACCGCTATGCCGCGCCCGGATCTCAGGAATCGATCGAGGATCGTCGTACCACGCGCGAAGCGAAATATAATCTGATGGGTTTTGCCGGCGATCGAGATGTCATTACCGCCGACGTCCCCGCCGTGGATGACACTCTCAGGGAAGAAAGCGATTTCGTTTCGCTGCCCGCTTACGTTTCCGGCGACGAAGTAGTTAACGAAAAATTCGCCGTGCAGGTATTCGCCTCCAAATCGAGCGAGGAAGCCTCCCGATTCGAACAGAACGTCGCTCCCCTTTTCGACGAACCGACGACGACTGATTATAAGCCTCCGTATTACAAAGTCCGGATCGGCGACTGCGGAAATCTGGAGGAAGCGGAAGCGCTTCTTGAGAAAGTTAAGGATTTCGGGTATCGAAACGCCTGGATTGTCAGGATCAGAATTCAATAAAAGAGGTAATCGTTGTGAACGACAAAGTGAATATCATCAAGTACGCGAAGTGCATTCAAAAAGGCGATATTATTCTCTTTCCGACGGATACCGTCATCGGTTTGGGTTGTCGATTCGATTCCCCTGACGGAATCGCCAGGCTGCGCCAGATCAAGGATATCAGACAATCGACCCCTTTTGCCGTACTGATCTCCTCCCAGGATCAACTGCGTATGCTCAACGTCAGAAGAAGCCGCAAGTCCAACGTCCTGATTTCCCGTTTCTGGCCCGGCGGGCTCACTATCGTCATGACCTCAGAGAACAACTATCCCTGCTGCGGCGAGGGCAATACCATCGGATTGAGAATGCCGGATTTCGATATCCTGCGTAAAATAATAGATAAGGCCGGCGTGCCCGTGGCCGCCACCAGTGCCAATTTTCACGGTAAACCGGCCCCCAGAAAAATGCAGGATGTCGACCCGGCTATTGTCAAGAAAGCCGATTGCGTCTTCGACTACCCCGTCCGCCCCGTGGGGCTTCCCTCGACCGTGGTGAAGCTGGAGGCGGGCGAGCCGCGAATTCTGCGCGACGGCGCCATACCGTCAGGCGAAATAATCGAAATTCTGAAGGAAGCTGTTTGATCGATCGGAAATTCCACATTGTCATGGTTTGTACCGGCAATACATGCCGATCCCCTATGGCCGAGGGAATCTTAAATTCGATACTGAATCACCGCGGCGAGGATGCCATAGTCGTCTCCTCCGCCGGAATCAGCGGCCTTGAAGACCATCCCGCCAGCCAAATCGCGGTCGAGGCTGCCGGTCACTGGGGCGTCGACATCTCCGCTCATCGCTCCAAAGGTTTGACTCTCGATATGATCAAAAGCGCCGATCTGCTCCTGGCCATGTCCCCTGAACACGTGGAATATATTCTCAGGCTCGAGCCCGCTGCCGCGAAAAAAACATTTTTGATCAAAGCCTTCCCCCGTCCCTATTCTCCGGCGCAGGAGGGGGTCGACGATCCCATCGGAGGGTTTCTCGATCAGTATAACAGGACTTATCTTGAGCTCGACGACGTCATCAGGCGCGCCGCGTCGGAAATCCTGAAAATGGCGAGTTCGGCCGGGAAAGACTCCTGATGCGGCTTGTTTTTCTTGCGGGCGTAATTCTGATCTTGCTCTCCTCTGGAATCATAGGCCGCCAGGCATTCGATGATTCTTCCGGACTCGAACCGCCCGCCTCGACGGAAAATATCGCCCCGGATTCGTCCGGCAAAATTATGTCCCCTGATACAACCTCGATCTCCGGGCCGAAGTTCGCTTTTTCCGATTCCGCCTGGTGGTATCGCAAAATAGATAATAAATCGTTCGGCCTCGGCGAATACCTCGAGTTTTCCGTGAAATACGGCGTCCTGCCGGCCGGAACCGCGATCATCAAAATCCCTGAAATAATCGAATTCCAGGACAAGAAATGCTACAGGATAGTCTCCACGGCGAATTCCAATGATTTCGTTTCCGTCTTCTACCGCGTTCGCGACAGCGTGGAGACGGTCGTCGATTACGACGGCATATTCTCCCGAAAATTCCATAAAAACCTCAGAGAGGGCGGTTACAAAGCCGCCAGGACCACGATTTTCGATCAAAGGAAACATCTGGCCATAATCGATAACGACAGCATCCCGACCTACGCGTTCGTGCAGGACGCTTTATCCAGCCTGTACTACGCCAGAACCCAGGAACTCGAACCCGGAAATGAAATCCTGATCGACAACCATACGGATAAGAAAAATTACCCCCTGAAGATCGTGGTGGAGCGGCGGGAAAAAGTCAGCGTGCCCGCCGGCGAGTTCGAATGCGTGGTGATCGAGCCGATTATGCGCGCCGAAGGAATCTTCAAGGCCAAAGGTCGAATCTGGATCTGGCTGACTGACGATCAATACAAGATTCCGGTCAGGATGCAAACCGAGGTCTTCCTACTCGGATCGGTCACCGCCCAGCTCAACGAATATTCCCTGGGAGCTTTGGAGGGAGCGGTTGAGTAAATTCAGGAAGATCGATCTTTCCGGCGTCAATACCGTCAAATTCGATCAGAGGCCGACCAAGGCCGATATCGGAAGGCTGGGCGTTCCTTTCGATCCCGATAAACCGTTGGGAGATTTCCTCGATTCCCTGCCCGGATACCTTAAGGCGGAGGATCTGCTGAAACTCGCCTCGTCCATAGCCGAGGCCAAACGCGAAGGTAAATCGATTATTTTCATGATGGGGGCCCATCCTCTGAAGGTGGGGCTGTCCGCCGTGATCATCGACCTCGTCGAAAATGGTTTCATTAGCCACCTGGCCGTCAACGGCGCATTCATAATTCACGATGTCGAGCTTGCCTTTTTCGGACGAACCTCCGAGGAAGTCGCCGAGGGTATTGCCGACGGCAGTTTCGGCATGGTTGAAGAAACGCCCGCGCTCATATTCGACGCTCTGAGAGCGGCCCGACCCCAAGAACTCGGACTCGGTGAAGCGATGGGCCGTTTCATCTCCGAAAAGAAACCGAGGTTCGCTCAATTTTCCGTGGCCGCCGCCTGCTACGATAATGACATTCCGATGACCGTCCACGCGGCGGTGGGCACAGATACCATCTCCCAGCATCCCGGCTTCGACGGCGCCCTGTTCGGCGAATTGAGCCATGACGATTTCCTGTTGTTTTGCCAGTCGGTAACGGGATTATCCGGGGGCGTGGTCGTCAACGTCGGTTCGGCCGTGATATTGCCCGAGGTCTTCCTCAAAGCCCTCACCGTCGCCCGCAACATTCACGGCGGCATCGCCGATTTTGTCACGGCTAACCTGGATATGATCCAGCACTATCGTCCGAATGCCAACGTTGTAACAAGGCCGCTGGAGGGCAGAGGCCGGGGCTACGGCATTACCGGGCATCATGAGATAATGCTGCCTTTGTTAGCCGCCGCCGTCAAGCATAATTTCCGGAAGTTTTCCAGGGAGATATAGAATGTCGAAGCTGGTTGAATGCGTGCCTAATTTTTCGGAAGGAAGAGATCCCGAGAAGCTGGCCAGGATAATCGCCGAAATCGAGTCTGTCGACGGCGTCCAGCTTCTGGATCAGGAAATGGATAAAGACCACAACCGCGCCGTGGTGACCATGGTGGGCGAGCCGGAGCCGGTCCTGGAAGCCGCTTTCAAGGCTATCGCCAAAGCGGCTGAGCTGATCGACATGGAAACGCACAAAGGAGAGCATCCGCGCATGGGCGCCACCGACGTTTGCCCCTTCATCCCCATCTCAGGCGTCACCATGGACGAATGCGTCGAACTGGCAAAAAAACTCGGTGAGCGCGTCGGAAATGAGCTTCAAATCCCTGTCTACCTGTATGAATCAGCCGCCGTCCGTCCCGATCGAGCGAATCTGGCCGATGTTCGCAAAGGGCAATACGAGGGGATCAGGGATTCCATCGGCAAAGATCCCGACAGGAAACCCGATTTCGGACCGTCGAAAACGCATCCCAAAGCCGGGGCCATTGCCATCGGCGCCAGGCCCTATCTGATCGCCTTCAACGTTTATCTGGGTACTCAGAATCTGCAGATTGCCAAAAATATCGCCAACGCCGTGCGCGACGCCAAGGGCGGTTACCGTTACGTTAAGGCGATGGGATTCGAGATTAAGGAACGCCGACAGGTGCAGGTCTCCATGAATCTCGTCAATTACGAAAAATCCCCCATTTACCGCGTATACGAAACGATCAAAAGAGAAGCGCAGCGTTACGGTGTGCCGGTCGTCGGCTCGGAAATCGTCGGGCTGACTCCCCTCAAAGCTATCACCAAGACCGCGGATTTCTATCTCGGCCTGGAAAATTTCAAGATGGACCAGGTGCTCGAATACAAGCTCAAATCGCCCCAAGTCGCCGCCAGGGAGGGTACGAAGGGTTTCCTCGATATGGTCGCCGCGAAATCGGCCACTCCGGGAGGGGGATCAGTCTCCGCGCTGGCGGGATCGCTTGCCGGCGCCCTTGCCGCCATGGTTTGCCGTCTCACCGTGGGCAAGAAAAAATACGAGGAAGTCTCTGAAAAACTGTCCCGGGTCATGAACAGGGCCGACTGCCTGCGTTCCGAACTGGCTATTCTTATCGAAGAGGACGCCCGGGCCTTCGATCGGGTGATGGCTGCCATGAAACTGCCGAAAAATACCGATTTCGAGCGGCAACAGCGCGGCGTCAAACTCGCCGGGGCCACTCTGAGCGCAACAGCGGTCCCCCTCGAAGTCATGAAAAAATCGTTGGAAGTTCTGGAGCTTCTCCCGATCATTGCCGAAAATGGCAATGTCAACTCCATCTCCGACGTCGGAGTCGCGAATCTTATGGCCCGGTCGGCCGTAAAAGGCGCTTACATGAACGTACTTATCAATCTGCCCGGTATCGATGATCCGCCGCGCAGGAAAGAGATTAAGGCCGAGGCCGGCGAACTTGCAGGGAAAGCCGATGCCCTCTACGCCGCCATTGACGAAATCGTGGAAACGAAACTTAAATGAAGAAAAGTTACATCGATCTGCATTTGCATACCAATGCCTCCGACGGCCTGCTGACGCCGTCTGAGGTTATTGAGAACGCTCTGCGTCTCGGTTTGAAAGCCATCGCAATCACCGATCACGATACAATCGAAGGTTACCTCGAAGCAGCGGAACTTGTAAGCAACGACTTTCTGAACGTTATACCGGGCGTCGAACTGTCCGGAACTTATAAAGATTCCGATATTCATATTCTCGGCTACTATATCGATTATGAAAATCCCGAGTTTGTCAAAAAGATCAGGAAATTCAAGGAATCGAGATACCTTCGCGGAGAGGGGATGGTGGCCAAGCTTAACGAGCTCGGTATCAATCTCTCCATGGATACGGTCAAGGGAATCGCCGGCAAAAGCCCCCTGGGGCGCCCCCATGTCGCCGATGCGCTCCTGAAAGAGGAATTCGTGCAAACCTACGACGAGGCCTTCGCCAGATACCTCGGTTATCACGCCCCGGCCTACCTGCCCAAAAATATTCTGACCGTATCCGAAGCAATCGACCTTGTTCACCTCGTCCGCGGAGTAGCCGTCCTCGCTCACCCCGGCACCTTAAGGCATGACGAGTACATACCGGCCATGGTGGAGATGGGTCTCGACGGTATCGAGGCCCAGCACTCCCAGCATTCTTCCGCCGACGTTTCCAGGTATAAAAACCTCACGAAAAAATATGATATCATCTATACCGGCGGCTCCGACTGTCACGGTCCCCGCAAAGGAAAAATCCTCATGGGATCGCAGAGGGTTCCCTACAGCGTCCTGGAGAAATTGAATAAAGTCAAGGAGACAAAATAATGCGAACCGTCGCGCTCATGGCTTTGGCCGTTTCCTTTATTTGCTCAACCGTTTTCGCCGAATATCCGGATGACGCTGCCGCATTCCTGAATCTCAAAATCGCGCAAATAAAAGGAGTGGCCCACGCTCCACTTATCGCGGCGGGCCTGCCGCCGCCCAAATGCGGCACGCCGGTTATGGCCGCGGCGAAGTTGTATCAATTGGTCGGCCAGGACTCGCGCCTGGTCGAACCGCTGCAGCGGCCGATTGACCTGCCCGAAACCTTCGGCGATACTCACATACTTGTGCACTACGCCTTGACCGGCCTCGACGCCCCATACCAGGTCAACGTCGACGTCAATCCCGCGGACGGCGTCCCGGATTTTATAAACAGGGTCCTCGAGACATTCGAATACGTCTGGAATTATCAAACTGTTACATTGGGTTATACCCCGCCGCCGACCGATTCCGGAAGAGGCGGGGACAATCGTTACGACGTTTACGTGGAAAACCTGGGAGCGGGCTTTTTCGGATTCACAGATCCGGAGGACCTCATCGACGGCTACAGGGCGAACAGTTTTATATCCATCGAAAATAACTTCGCCGGCTCGCAATACGAGATGAATCCGGTTGACGGCCTGAGGGTTACCGCCGCCCACGAATTCTTTCACGCCGTCCAGTTCGGGTATGACGCCCTCGAGTT
>CAZDAH010000091.1:0-3382 GCA_964503405.1 uncultured Ignavibacteria bacterium | reverse complement strand
AGTTCGATTTCGACAACCCCAATCAGCCGGCCACCTTCAGACCCTGGTGGCTGGAGGCTTCGGCCACCTGGATGGAAGACGTAATATATGACGATATCAACGATTATATCGGCTACCTCCCGTTCTTCCTGGGATACAGCTGGATGGGTCTGGGGACCTTCTCGTATAATTACGGGGACGCCCGCTCTTATCATCCCTACGGCGCCTGCCTTTGGCCCATATTTCTCACCGAAAAATACAATGATCCCGGCATTGTTAGAGAGGTCTGGGAAAGTTGCGGCCAGATCCCGGGGTATAACGCGCTGTACGCCATGGAAAGTTCTCTGCAGTCGCGTTCCTCCGGCCTGAACGCGAGCCTCCAGGAATTCACCGTCTGGAATTTTCATTCCGGAGATTTTGCCGATCCGTCGAGATATTTCAGCGAGGGCACAATGTTCCCGGAGGTCGATACGGCAAAAATTATGGCCAACCTCGATATAATGCCCGAATACATATCATTTCCCCCTAACCCGCCGGAGTTCATGGGAGCCAATTATATCATTGTCGATACGAACGCGAAGCCCGGCGGATTGAGGATCAATTTCGACGGGGACGATATTTCCGGCGCGGAATGGTATGTCGCCCTTCTGGGTTACTGGCCGTTCCAAAGCCAGTGGCGCGATATGGGGGTCGGTTATAATAACGGCGCCGGCACGGAAGAGTGGCGCGATTGGGACTTCTATCAATCCATTATAGTCATACCGACCGTATCCGGACTAACGCCTATTCATAGTCAGTTTTTCAGTTATGACGGCTGGGTCGTCTACGATCAGTCCCTCACCGGGGACCCTGACCTCACCGGAGGAACCCGCCTTTATTCTCCCTATCCGTCCCCTTTCGTGATCAGTTCGGGCGGATCGTCGGTCACGATTCCTTATTCTCTTCAGCAGAGATATCCCCGCGAGGACATTTACCTTCGTTTATATGACGCCTCCGGCGGGGTGGTCCGGGAGTTCTCCTTTGACGTGATACCCGCCACCAGTCCTGGGTATCATGCTACCGGGTTAATCTGGGACGGCACCAACAACGACAACGAATATGTCGCCTCCGGCATTTACATCTTGCATATGGAAGCCGGCGACAAATCCTCCCACGTAAAAATTGCGGTCGTCAACGGGAACTGATGATGGCCGAACAGAGCGCGGGGGGGAGACATTCGCTCACCAGTATCGCCAGGGTAGCGGTTTTCGCCGCCCTGGCCTTCGGAGTTAATGCCCCGTTCTGGGCCATACCCAATATTGAAACCTTCAGTCTGGCCCTCTTCCTGACCGGGCTCTTCCTCGGCGTCCTCAATGGGGCGGCGGCCGCCTTCGTCGCCGGGACTATCTTCATTTTCTTCAATCCCAACGGCCCGCAGCCGGTGATCGTTGTCGGAATCGTGCAGGTCTTCGGATTCATGCTCTTCGCCTTCGCCGGGGGGGCCATGCGAAACCTCATACTTAGAGAGTCCAATCGGACCAGGCTGACAATTGTCCTGGCGATATGCGGGTTGCTCTTGACGTTTTGGTACGACCTCACGACCAACCTCGCTTTCGCGCTTTTAATCGGCCCCTTCTGGCCGACCATCATCGGGGGCCTGGCCTTCAGCGCCGTTCATTTGGCGACCAATACTATCCTGTTCGGATCATCGGCCCTGATCATAAGAGGGATATGGAAAAGACTGCAATATTACTTGCCGCCTGTGGCCTCCTGATATCAGCCGTCGGCGTTTTCGCTCAGGATACCGGGCCCGATACGTTAAAAAGCGGCGAATTTGCGATCCCCGATACCGCGCTATCCGGAGGCGATACTACGTTCGTCGTTCCGGAAACGCCGGTCGACGAGCCAAAAACCGATCCGCTTGATAGAAAGCAGCTGCTCTCCGATACCCTGGGCATCTGGAAACAGAAAACCGAGGCTGCAGTCGAAGATACCGTGACCGCCGAGCCGTCAATATACGATAAAAGGCCGTTCTTATCGCGCGGAGTCGGGGATGAGTTCAAGTGTTTTCCCGGTATCGTGCTCGTTACCCATGGCACCGTCGGCACGCCGATTATCCCCACAGAATATTTAAACGTCGCCGGGACCGAGATCCGGCTCAACGGCCTCCCGTTTTCTTATAACGGTCTTTATAGACCTTATATCATCGGCGCCGATCTTGATGTTATCCCCTGGGAGATCTTGAATGATATAACGATCCGAAACGGCCGGTCCCGGCTCTCGCTCGGTATGACAGACCTGAATCCGGCCCGCTCCGACGTCGAGGTCTACCGCGGCGCCTACGGCTACAGCGGAACCAGATGGCGCTTCTTTCAGCCGATCGGAGAGAATACAAAAGGATATTTCACGCTCGGATTTAAGAAAACCGATCCCTTCTACACAAACTCGGATTACGACGGCTATCATGTCACCGGGGGGGTTGAACGCGAAATCCTCGGCGGCGTAGTCGCCATCGACGCCTGGAAACATCGCGCGAAGACCGGCCTTCTCTCCTTCGATTTTCTGGTCGGCCAGTTCGGCAGGCAAAGCCGGGGGATCGACAGAATCGAATTGAATTTTAAAAGAGATATCGCTGCGCCTCTGTCATTCGCCGCGGCCGGGTTGTACCATCGCTCGGCCCAGACCGTCTCGGGATACTCCGGTGAATTCAAGACGAAAAACGACCTCGGCGGGGGAAAAGGCGAACTTGCCTGCCGGATCGACTCTCTCAAGTTAAGCGTATCGTCCGCCTATTACAACTCCCGCCTTTACGGTCATCCCGGGATCAAACCGTCGGTGAACATTTACGAGCATGACGTCGCTATCCGCGGCCGCTGGAACAGCCTGGATTACGACGCCCGTTTCGCCTACGAATGGGCCGGTCAGGACCAGGGCGCGATCCTGCCCTCGGCCGGGATAGAATACGAATTCGAAGATCGCGTTTTTGCGAAATTGTCGTTCTACAGACAGAGAAGATCCCCCGATCTCTATCTCTGGTATTACGACGACAACGTCGACGGCCTCGGTTCCGGCCTTCTCGAATCCTACCATTTCCTGCCGTCATCGGGCCTGAAATCCCCGCTGACCTCTGCTGTCTCGGTTGATTTGGGATGGGGGAAGTCGGCAATCGATCTCAAGGGCGGTTTGACCGTCGAAGATATCGACAATCAGATAAGGCTTGCCTACTATCAGCCTCAGCCTGGCGAGTACATCATCTCGCCGGTTAATTTCGATGACCGCCTGTTGATAATCGACGCGGGACTCAACTGCCGATTAGGGCCGCTGGCCGCCGAACTCTCAGCCGCTTACAGGATATGGGACAAGCGCTATTTTGACGACGGCCTGGAGAACGTTCGCTTCGGCTACCAGCTCCACAAGTTAATTT
>CAZDAH010000090.1:12747-12961 GCA_964503405.1 uncultured Ignavibacteria bacterium | reverse complement strand
GGCCGCAACGCCAGGGAAGAGGTCATCGAAAAGGCGGATTTGGTCACCGAGATGCGAGAGATAAAACATCCCTTCCAAAAAGGGATCCTGGCACAAAAAGGAATCGATTTTTGAGGAGTATTTAGGATGCAGGATTGGGATATTGTCGTAGTGGGAGCGGGACCGGGCGGACCTCCGCGAGCGGCTCCGGGGCCGGGGGCGGCGCGCGACGTGG
>CAZDAH010000090.1:5909-12737 GCA_964503405.1 uncultured Ignavibacteria bacterium | reverse complement strand
TTGCGCCGGTTTGTACGGGGCCAGGGCCAACCGCAGGACTTTGTGTATCGAGAAAATGCTGCCCGGCGGGGAAATCGTGAATACCGAATGGGTCGAGGATTACCCCGGCTTCGAGATGATCGGCGGGCCGGAGCTGGCGGCCAAGTTCGAAGCCCACGCCCGCAAATTCGGCCTCCAGATCGCGAACGATAATGTAACCGAAATCGTCAGCGACGGCAAATACCATATAATCAAAGCCGACGGGGGCGAATATCGGGCAAAGGCGGTCATCCTGGCCACAGGTGGTCATCCCAAGAAATTAGGCGTGCCCGGTGAAGAGGAGCTTTCGGGCAAGGGAGTGTCATATTGCGCTCTCTGCGACGGCGCGTTTTTCAAAGGCGAGCACATTGCCGTGGCCGGCGGGGGGGACGCCGCCGTCGAAGAGGGAATGTTCCTGACCAAATACGGCAGGAAGGTCTACATAATTCATAGGCGCGATCAACTCCGAGCCCAGAAGATCATCCAGGAAAGGGCATTCAAAAACGAAAAAGTCGAATTCGTCTGGGATTCGGCAATCGAGAGAATCAACGGCAAGAACAAGGTGGAATCGATAACCGTAAAGAATTTGAAAACCGGCGAGGTTAAGGAAATAGCTGTCGGCGCCGTGTTTCCCTTTATAGGATTTATCCCCAACTCCGATATTGTCCAAGGGACGGTAAAAATCGACAACGCCGGTTACATCCCGACCGATCAACGCATGGAGACAAATGTGAAAGGGATCTGGGCCATCGGCGACGTTCGTCAGCAGCTATGCAAGCAGATCACCAACGCCGTCGGCGACGGCACTACTGCGGCTGTGGCCGCAGATAAATATCTGGAGACGTGGAAGGAAAAAGAAGCCGCATGAGCAAGACCGCGTTGGCGGCCAAGCCGCCATGGCTCAAGATCAAGCCTCAATTCGGCGAGACCTACCGGGTAGTCAAGGCTCTAATCGCTGAGCATGATCTGCACACGGTCTGTCAGGAGGCGACCTGCCCCAATATCGGGGAGTGCTTCTCGGCCAGGACGGCGACTTTCATCATATTAGGCGATATCTGCACCAGGGGCTGCCGCTTCTGCGACGTCAAGAAGGGAAGGCCCGCCGATTACGATCTCAGCGAGCCGGGGCGGGTGGCCGAGGCCTGCGCCCGTTTGAACATGCGCTTCGCGGTGATAACGTCGGTGACCCGCGACGATCTCTCCGACGGCGGGGCGGCCATTTTCGCCGAGACCACAAACCTCATTAAAGCCGCCATCCCCACTTGCGGAGTGGAATTGCTCATTCCCGATCTGCAGGGGGATTTCGACGCCCTGGAGTCAATCTTGGATTCTTACCCGGACGTGCTCGCCCACAATATCGAGACAGTGCCGAGGCTGTACCGACGGGTCCGCCCCAAGGCGATCTACCAGCGGTCATTGGAACTTTTGAAGATAGCCAAACAGAACGACCGGGGAATCGTGGTGAAATCGGGAATGATGCTGGGATTCGGGGAGACCGAAGAGGAAATCCTGAAGACAATAGGCGACGCCGCCGAGCATGGCTGCCAGATCATGACTGTGGGCCAGTACCTAAGGCCGTCGGAATGGCATTTGCCCGTGGAAAAGTATTACCATCCGGAAGAGTTTCAGGAAATCAAGAGCAAGGGCGAGGCTCTTGGCCTCGAATATATTGAAGCCGGGCCTCTGGTGCGAAGTTCTTACATGGCGCATCGCCAAATGGCCGCTTTCAGGCATAAAAAATAGAAAATATCATCATTCTTATAAACGACTGATCGTTTCATAGTTATACGTTTCGCGGGTCGATTTTTTTCGCGACTGCATTGCGACCGGATTCGGCCTGTTTCATTTTGATTTCTGTTTAATAGCGAACTAAGTTGATCATTTCAATTCGCACAAAAAAAATAAATTTCATTAAGCCGTTTCTCAAAAACCGATAATCAGAATGGATAAGTTAAAAAGGATGAAGTATACCCGATGATCGACATTACGGAAAAAATAGCCAGGGAAGAGGCCTGTAATGTACTCGTAGTCGACGACGAGCCCAATATTCTGGCCGTGCTGCAGGAAATGCTCGAGGACGAAGAGTATAATCTTATCCCGGCTTATTCGGTGGCCGAGGCCTGCAGCATCCTCCCCCGGCAGAATATCAACATTATACTCACCGATCTGATTCTCGGCGACGGCACCGGAGCCGAAATCCTCGAAGCGGCAAAAAGGATTCATCCGGATTCGCAGACGATCCTCATGACCGGCAGGCCGACCATCCAAAACGCCATTACCATGCTCAAGAATGGCGCTTATGACTACCTGGCCAAACCGTTCGGCATGGAGACTCTCAAATCGACTCTGCGACGAGCCAGCGAGAAAATTCGTCTGGAAAAAGAGAATATCCATCTAAAAGAGATGATGGCCCTTTACGAGATTTCAGAGGCCATGGGAAGTTCCATCGAGCTTGACGATCTCCTCGACATAATCCTTAATTCCACAACCAAGGAATTCGAGGCCGACGTGGCCTCTATCTATTTTGTGAACGAAGACAAAGGGGATATCGAGCTTAAAGCGACAGCGGGAACGATCGACCGGGCCGTGGAGGAACTTATATTCGATTTATGCCTGGAGATCATTTCGAAGACCATCACCGGGAGCGGCTCTGTTCTTTTTGTCGATCCCGACTCTGATTTTTCCTCGGAACTGCCCTCGCTGAAATCGTGCATCTGCCATCCCCTCATGGCCGGCGGCAAGGTTCAGGGAGCTTTGCTTGTTGTTCGGGTCAGGAATCCGCATCCTTTTACCCAGGGGCAGCTCACCGCCCTCGGAATACTTGCGTCGAAAGCGGCCGTGGCTATCGAGAAATCGAACCTTTACGAAGACCTCAAAGAGACTTACTTCGCCACGGTGGAATCGCTGGCCAACGCCATCGAAGCTCGGGATACCTATACCAGAGGGCACACGGAACGAGTTTACAAACTGTCCAGAATAATCGCCGACGAGCTCGGTTGGACGGAAAAAGAACTCGGCGATTTGCGTATCGGCGGCATCCTGCATGATATAGGCAAAATCGGCGTGCCCGACTCCATCCTCAAAAAGCAGGGACCACTCACCGACGAAGAATTCGAGATTATGAAAAAACACCCGGAAGCCGGGGTCAGGATGGTCGAAAGCATTCCGTTTCTAAAACCGGCCCTTCCGTATATACTCTGCCACCACGAGAGGCATGACGGCAAGGGGTATCCGCGTGGCCTGAATGGGGAGGAGATCCCCAAGCCGGGAAAGCTGCTCGCCGTTGTCGATACCATTGACGCGGTAACCTCCGACCGCAGCTACCGCAAAGGACGTTCCCTGGCCGAGGCCATCGAAGAGATCAAGAGTTGCTCCGGCACTCAGTTCGACCCCGTTGTAGTGGCCGCCTGCGTCAGCGCTTACGAAAAAGGGAATTTGAACATCCTGTTTGACAGCCAATAAAAAAAGCCCCGGCCTGCGCCGGGGCTTCGAAAACTCAAATTGCCGCGCCGTTACTTCAACAGCGTCATTCGCTTCGCCTCGGTCCTGTCTCCGATAGCCAGCTTGTAGTAGTAAATCCCCGATGCCGCCGGCTGCCGATTGCTGTCGAATCCGTCCCAAACCGCCTGGTAGCTTCCCGGTTGATACAGTCCATTAACCAGGGTAACCACCTTCTGCCCGATCACATTGTAAACTTCCAGCTCGATATCCGCGGTTTGCGATACATCGAACTCGATCATGGTGCCGGCGTTGAACGGGTTAGGATAATTCTGGCTCAATGCGCTTTCAATTGGCAGAATCTCGCCGTCATCCACCGAGGTCGGATCAAGCAGAATATCCGCCCCTTCGAGATCGCCATCGGTAACGTCGGCGATATAGCCAAGCTCGCCTTCGCCCATAACCGTGAAGGCCGATATCGCATATTGGCCGATATCGAGATCGTTAAAGCTGTAGAATCCGTCGATATCGGTGACCGTCAGATCCACAATCTCTCCATCGACTGATGCGTAAACGAATCCTTCTCCCGGAAGCTCCTGGTTCTGCAGCGATATCATGCCCGATATCGAGCGCAGACCGTCGCTGCGCGGCTCCATGGCGAAATTGATTCCGTCCGCGTCAGGAGTAACAGGCGTAGCTTCCCAGAAGCGGCGGACGTTGTCGTAGAATTCGCCGTAGTATTCGTGATGCACGGCGAACACTTGGAATTCAACGTCCGGGAGATACTCGAGAGTGTAGGTTCCGTCCTCTCCGGAAAAAGCACGGCGGAAATGCCAGTGGTGACGATCATTGCCGCCGAACCCGATGCCAAGCACCATTGCCTCGGCAATCGGCTCGCCGGTATCCTCGTCGGTTACCGTCCCGCTGATATAACCGTCGAATGGCGGAACATCAGCCTCGAGCACTATGTCGATGTCTGTGACATCCTCTCCATCTCCCACGACAACCGGATCGGGATAGGAACCCGGGGCGTAACCGAATTTGAAAGCATGGATGATATATGTTCCGGGCAGAATCTCCGCCAGAGTATAGGCTCCGCTTTCATCGGTCACGGCGTGACGTCTGAAAAAGCCGTCCTGAGTTCTGGCCCGCACGACCGCCCCGGCTACCGGATTCCCTTCGGCGTCGGAGACGTTGCCGGAAATGGAGCCGAAATTAATTACTGCCAGGGCGAAATTGATACCATCGACAAAACCGTCCTCGGGGACGATTACGTTCTCAGGGTAAGTTTGCGGCAAATATCCCCAGGCGTGCGCCTCGACATGATACTCCCCGGGCGGCACCTCCAGGACATACGCTCCATCCTCCCCGGTCATGGCGAAACGGTGCGTGCGATGATCATCGATACTCACGGCGTCGACTCGAGCTCCGGCGATCGGCTCGCCGCTGCCGGCGTCGGTGACCATACCCATGATACCCGTCGGTACGAAGACATGCAGGGTGATATCAATGCCGGTGACATCGTTCCCCTCGACAGGCACAGGTTCCGGATACTCTCCGGGAACATATCCCTGCTTATGCGCGGAGACTTGGTAAACGCCGGGGAAAAGCCCTTCTATAGTATAATTACCGAAATCGTCGCTATCCACAGCTCGCTCGAAGTGATTGCCGGAACGAGCCACAACATGGGCGCCGGCTATAGGCTCGCCGCTGGCGGCGTCGGTAATGACCCCGGATATCGATCCGAAATCCTCACCGCCCGGCGTCAGGTATATATCGATATTCTCGAAACTGTTGTTATCCACCATTAGGGTTTCCGGATAGCTGCCGCCGTTCCATCCCCACTTCTCGGCGGAGACGACATACGGGCCGGGAGGAAGATGAGCTATATGATAACCGCCCTCCCAACCGCTCAGAGTCGATCTCTCGAAAGGCTCTCCTTCGATACGCCGGGCCACGACGTGGGCCATAGGGATCCCATGATCGCTTCCCTCCTCGATTATCCTGCCCGATATCTCGCCGCCTTCCTGTTGAAAAGGAGCCAGCGAGAAATCGATTCCATCCGGATTATGGTCTTCCGTAACTGTAACCGCCGTAGCATCCTCGCGGTGAGGAACATTGTTATACCATTCAGGATAAAACCGTTCGGCCGCCGCTAATACGAGATATTCCCCGAAGGGCACGTCCAGCACATATCCGCCGTCAGGACCAGACTGGGCGTCCGCGACGGGATGGTTGGAATCGGCCGAAAACGCCGCGACGAGAGCCATGCCGATCGGCGTGTCGCCTCCCTCGACCGTCACGATTCCGGAAATCGTGCCCTGGGCCATGGCCGGCAACGATAAGGCCAGCAGGCAAAGCGTCGACAATAGTACCTTCAGCATTCCACTTCCTCCTTACACTTGCTTTTTAGCGGTTATTCAATTTCTTCAGCTTAGACACCGAATTCTATCGAAGGTTTAAGTCCCTCTCTGTCAATTTACTAACAGGCGGCCGGATTGTCAAGTTCCTGAACTTGCGCTGGACACTGTCGCACTAAGCAGCCTGGCTCCGGTTTCAGGTTGCAACTTTGGCGGCCAAATTGGCCGTCAATCCTTCTTCCCAAGGCCTAATTTGATGAACCGAATCGATAATTGATTCGAGGTTCTGTAACCGCTTGAATAAGTGTCGATAAACAAAGAAGAATGAGCTCGCCTACCTTCAAGAAGAGGCTCGGGGAACTGCTTGTCGATAGCGGAGATATCACCGAAAAGCAGCTCGCCGAGGCCCTTCTGTTGCAAAAGCAGACCGGTCAGCGGATCGGCGATGTCTTAATCTCGCAGAAAATTTTGACGGAAGAAAGTCTCATGAAAGCGATCGCCCGGAGGCTGGAAATTCCGTTCGTGGATCTTGAAGACGTGATAATAGACAAGGAGGTCATTGAGACGATTCCCCTGGAGATGGCTCGCAAGCATTGCCTTATTCCGATTTTCAGGCTCGAAAATACCCTGACAGTGGCCATTTACGACCCCCTGGATTTCATCGCCCTTGACGAAATTTCCTATTGTACCAAGCTGAATATCAAAAGAGTGGGTGCCTCCAGGACGAAGATCGAAAATGCCATAGACAGGATGTATTCCATAAAAGACGCGGTCGGGAAGGTGGCCGAGGGCATCAAGAAAGAGGAGATCGCCTTAACGGTCGAGGATCTCGATACCGAAGCGGCCGACACCATCAGCGGCGATATGCCCGTGGTCAAGCTGGTCAACATGATCGTCTCCCGCGGCGTCCGGCTCAAAGCGTCGGATATGCACCTCGATCCCGACGAGAACGGTTTGCGGATCCGTTTCAGAATCGATGGATTGATGAAGGACTTCTCGGTGCTCCCGCGTT
>CAZDAH010000090.1:0-5899 GCA_964503405.1 uncultured Ignavibacteria bacterium | reverse complement strand
TGCCCCGGAGTGGTATCCCGTATCAAAGTCATGTCCGGAATGGACGTCTCTGAAAAAAGAGTGCCCCAGGACGGAAGGTTTCAGGCTCGGATAAAGGGAGGGAAAATAGATTTCAGGGTATCCTCGCTTCCGACAGCTTTCGGGGAAAAGGTCGTTATTCGAATCCTCGACAAATCGGGCCTGATTCTCGATCTCGATAGAATGGGATTCTCCGAGAACAACCTGAGGCGATGGAAGAGCCTTATCAGCAGACCCGAAGGCCTGATCCTGATCACCGGCCCTACCGGCTCGGGAAAAACCTCAACGCTTTATGCCACGCTGGCCATGATCAGCGTCCCGGAGAAAAGCGTGGTCACGGTCGAGGATCCCATAGAATACAACCTGCCGATGATCACCCAGATTCAGATCAACGAGAAAGCCGGCCTGACCTTTGCCACGCTGCTTCGGTCGATAGTCCGTCAAAATCCCGATATACTGATGGTCGGCGAAGTGCGCGACCTGGCGACCGCGGAGATAACCATACGAGCCTCGCTGACAGGACATCTCGTCTTCTCGACCCTGCACACTTCTGACGCTCCGGTGGCCTTAAACAGGCTTATCGATATGGGTATCGAACAGTACCTGGTGTCGAGCGCGGTTTCCGGCGTGCTGGCCCAAAGGCTCGTCCGGACAATCTGTCCTCATTGCCGAACCAAAACGAAGATTATCGATCCTGTATTCGAGAAGATCATGAAAGATCACAACTTGCCTCCTCTCACTTACTCCTCGCCGGGCTGCGCCAAATGTAATTTCCAGGGTTTCTCGGGGAGGACTTCCATTCACGAACTCATGATCATGACCCCCGATCTCAAGGAGATGGTCAATAAGAAAGTTCCTCATACGGATTTAAGAAGGGAAGCGATCGCCGGCGGCATGGTTTCCCTGCGCTCCGATGGATTGCGAAGAGTATCCGAGGGAATTACCACCATTGAAGAAGTGCTGAGGGTCTCCCATGACGATGACCACATGCTAAGACCGGAGATCGAAGAGGTCGAGGTGTTCAGTGGCTACCAGCTATAAGTTCACGGCCGTTTCGCCTGACGGCAGTAAATCCAGCGGGGTTATCGAGGCCGAAAACGAGAATATCGTCAAAGATATTATCGATTCCAGGGGTCTAATCCCCATTTCGGTGCGGCGTCGCGACGACGGTTTGGGCGGAATAAAGAAGATTTTCAGCAAATCGATCGGGAACGAAAGCCTCGTGTTCCTCACCAGAAAACTGCTGACCCTCTCCAGGGCGGGAATTCCGATCATAAGGTCTCTGGATATCATAATAGAAGATACAATTGACGAAAAAATGAACCGCGTCCTCAAACAGATTAGAAAATCGATCGAGGGAGGCAGCAGCCTGGCCGAAGCGTTGGAGAGCCACGACGGTTATTTCCCGCTGATATATATCGAGACCATTAAAGCGGGGGAGGAGTCCGGAACCCTCGACGTCATGCTGGCCCGTATTATGAACCTCCTCGAGCGGGAGGCGAAGATCAAAGAGGGTATTAAGACGGCGGTAAGATACCCATCCTATGTGCTGATAACCATGGCCGCCGCTTTTTTCGTTATTATCACCCTGGTGGTGCCTAAATTCAGCGGGCTATATTCAGCCAATAGCGCCGAACTGCCCTGGGCGACTCGATTGTTAATCGATATTAACATTTTCGTCAGATCGTACTGGCCTTTGCTGATCGGAGTCGCTCCCCTGCTGGCATACTCAATATGGCGCCTGCGGCTAACAAATTGGGGTAAAAAAACTTACGACTCCATTTCGCTTTCCCTGCCGATAATCAGCCCGATATTTGTTAAGGCCGCCATGGCCCGTTTTTGCTATATGATGTCGGTCCTGCTGGCGGCGGGTATTCCCCTGGCCCGGGCATTGATCATCATTTCAAAGGCGATTGGCAATCACTATTTTTCTAAAGTCCTGGCCGATGTTGGCGAAAATCTATCTGGGGGACATGATTTGGTTCAGCCCATGAGAGAATCGAAATATTTCAGTCCCCTTGTGGTGCAGATGATTTCTCTGGGTCTGGAATCGGGCTCTCTCGAGAGCCTTTTGCAGGAGACGGCGAGACATTTCGATGCCGAGATTGATTTTGACACCAGGAAACTGACGAGCCGAATCGAGCCGATCCTGACTTTCGTCATCGCCGGAATGGTCTTGATTCTGGCGCTGGCGGTGTTGACGCCGATGTGGAATTTGTTAGAGGTATTTAAGCGATAGCAGGCTGAAAATTATTCTGGAGGAAGAGAATGAACAGATTAGAAAAGGGATTCACGCTTATCGAACTGGTGATCATTATCGTGGTACTGGGTATCCTGGCTTCGGTAGCCATTCCGAAGTACAAGAATATCGTGGCGGAATCCAAGGAAGCGGCCTGCAAAGGCGCTTTGGGAAGCTTGAGGTCCGGAGTCAGCATCTACTACGCCAACGAGGCCGTGACAACCGGCACGGCGGCCTGGCCGCCCATTGACAGCGTTAGAACCGTGGGAACGGTGATGGAGCACGCCATACCGTCCAATCCTTATCAACCCGAGGCCAATGCTCCCGATTCGGTCGTAACCGGGGTCACCAAAGGGGCCATAGTCGGCACCCGGGGCGGATGGGCCTACCTTCCGGCTACCGGAGAGATCTGGCCGAACACCAATACGGTCGGCGAGAACAACTGGTAGGAGGAAAATGGCAACGTCATATAAACCCGGGATCAGCGAAGATTCCGGGTTTACTCTTATTGAACTGGTGATAGTCATCGTGGTCCTCGGGATTCTGGCCTCGGTGGGCATCCCGGTCATCAGCGGCATAATAGGATCCTCGAAGATAAGCGCTACCAGGAAGGAAATGACTCATCTGAAAGCGGCCATTGTCGGGCAAGCCGATAATGGGGTTCGCGGGTATGAGAACGACGTGGGCGCGCTTCCGCCCGACTTAACGGGACTCGTATCCAAGCCGGCCGGCGTCGCCGATTACAACAGGTTCGATAAAACCGGGTGGAACGGACCCTATATCCGGCCTGACAACAACGACTATCTGGCCGACGGCTGGGGCGCGGGCTATATCTACGATCCGCTGAGCAGGACCATCAAGAGCGTCGGCGGAACCGACACTATTACGGTGGTATTCTGAGATGAAGAGTGACGGCTATACACTTTTGGAAATGGTTCTGGTTATTGTCGTCATAGGCATACTGGCGACCGTGGCGGCCCAATCGATGTTGAGAACCTCGGAGAATGAGCGCGTGGATACTACCCTGCGAGAAATGGAAGCGATCTCCAGGGCAATAGCAGGCGATGAGCGGCTCATCTCCAACGGCTATAGGTGCGACTTCGGATATGTCGGCGATGTCGGGGCGCTCCCTCCGGATCTCGACGCGCTGATCGCCAACCCGGGCGGCTATTCAACCTGGAACGGGCCGTATTTCCGGGGCGGATTTGTCGAAAACGCCGCTGATTACAGCAATGATGCCTGGGGCGACGCCTACACCTATGCCGGAAGTGTCACTATACAGTCTTCCGGCAACGGTTCGATCATTACCAGGAGAATCGCCAACGCCGCCGCCGACCTTACTTCGAATACTGTAACCGGTTTCGTGCGGGACTCCCAGGGCGTGCCGCCGGGCGACGCCGCCTCGAAGATTACCGTGACCATCACATATCCCGACGGCGCCGGATTCGTCACCTCTTCTTCGCAGTCGCCGGCAAGATCGGGAGAATTCACTTTCGCTTCGATGATCCCGATCGGGATTCACATGATCCGGGCGATCGAGACTGCGAACAATGATACCGTCTCGCGATACGTGGCCGTCTATCCCGCCTTAACCGCCATCGCCGATCTGCGTTTTTCCTCGTCATTATTCGGTTCCGGAGGCGGAGGGATAGAGCTTGTCGACGGTTCGCAGGATTTCTTTGGCGGAGACTGCGAGGATATCGAATTCTATATAATCAATACCAGCGGCTCGCCCATAACGATAACCTCGATGACCCTGACCTGGACTTCGCCCGAGGCCTATTACAGAAGAGTGCGTTATGACAACATTACGGTCTGGAACCAGACGAATCCGAGAATCGGATCGGGAGACCAGGCATCGTTCACTCCGCCGCAAACGATTCAGCCCGGCGATACGGCGAGAATCCGGGTCGAGGATTTCGAGGACGAACCTGACGACGGAAATAATGTCAACATGAGATTCACCACATTTACCGCCGTCTTTTCCGACGGCTCGACCTTCGATTTCACCATGGGCAACTGCAATGATTAAGCGCCATCGACTTACCGAGCTCAAAGGATTCACGCTGGTCGAGCTGGTGCTGGTGATCCTGGTGATCGGCATAATCGGTTCGGTTGCTTTGCGAACTATGCAGCCGGCGCTGGAGCAGGCGAGAGAGGACGCGACTTTCAGAGAAATGCAGGCGATTGAGTATGCCATCATCGGCAATCCGGGTCTCGTTTCAAACGGCGTGAGAAGCGATTACGGATACGTCGGTGATATCGGCGCGTTGCCCCCCAGCCTGGACGCTCTTGTCAGCAACCCGGGATATGCAACATGGAGCGGGCCGTATATCATGAATAATTTCGCCGAGAATACCGAGGATTACAAGAAAGATAGCTGGGGCGATGACTATACTTATCCGGGCGGAGTGACCATATCCTCCAACGGCGGAGGATCGCCCATAACCAGGCAGATCGCCGGAAACGCCGCCGAAGTGATGTCGAATACCGTCAACGGCAATATTTACGACGGCCTGGGAAACGCTCCCGGGGACAGCGCCTCGCGGGTGACAATCACAATAGAGTACCCCGACGGTTCCGGATCGGTAACCTCCTCGTCGGTTAATCCCGACGCCGCCGGATTTTTCGAATTCGCCGGAATCGTCCCGATAGGAAATCAGCTTGTTACCGCGGTATATTCTGTGACCGGCGACTCGACAGCCGCCTATGCTTCGGTCGTGCCGGGTTCCACAGTCTATTGCGAGATGAAATTCCCCGGAGGTTACTGGTAATTGCCGTCGCGCAGACGAACGGTTTCCCTCTGAAACGCCCGGAGCGATAGACCAAGAGCCCCCCCGTTGAAAGCAGGTAACCCTTTATATTTTTTCAGCTTAATAGCGCGGGATTTATGACGATAAATCACAATAGAAAATGGGATCCCGCTGTCGATGGGGGATTGCGGTCATAGTAAAACGGGAGAATCGCGGGCGGGACTGCCGGCGATTGGATACCCGCGAATGGGGCCATAATACGCAGAATATGAAGTACGGAAATTTAATGAAACTCGAAGAAAAGCCCAAAACGGCCGTTGAAGAAAAGTCGTCGGATGCGAATCATTCAGGAATAGACGACGGGCACGGCGCCAAGGGCGGTGTCAAAAATCAGCTGTTCGGCCCCGCGAGACTATTGGTAACCTATATCGTCGATGACGTTTTCAATTATGTCTTGCTCGATAGAAGAAACGATGAATACGCGATCGAAAATCTCGGATATTTGAGAGCGGCGGATCTTTCCCCCGGGTTAAAAGACCCTCTGGTATTTCACAGGGCCGGATTGGAATGGGTCGCGTCCCGCCTGAACGCCGGACAATTCGAGATCATTGTAATCTCAGCGTCGCTCGACTTCTTCGTTCGTCGTTTCACCCTGCCCAGACTCAAGAAGAACGAGTTGTATAAGGCCGCCTCCTGGGAGGTGGACAAGCTTATACCGATTCCGGCGGACGAATCGTATCTCATTTTGAAAAAGGATGATATTTCCATCGACAATTATTCGGTCTCGGTCGGCGCCGTGCCCCATCGGCAGATCGATCCATGGGGTTATCTCGGAGATTCCCTCAAGGCGGTGATACCGGTTTCCACCGCGTTGGCTGCTCTAGGACCC
>CAZDAH010000089.1:7197-13034 GCA_964503405.1 uncultured Ignavibacteria bacterium | reverse complement strand
TGAACTGGAACGCGGATACGACAACGATCGCGGCTAACGTCACCAACCGCTTTTTGATTACAATTCGACGGGAAAGGAGCATGGCAGCGAGTTCCCATCCTCCCAGGATGGCCACAAGGAGGCATAAGGCATACAAATAGAGACCGCCCTCGTAAATTATGAAGATGATTGCGGGAATGCCGGCCGCGGCGACGATAAGTCTTTTTGCCAGATTGCTCAACATTATTTGGAGGACGAGACTCTGCCGAATCGCCGCTCTCTTTTCTGGAAATCGAGGATTGCGCTCAGAAAATCGGATTCGCTGAAATCGGGCCAGAGGACCTGGGTAACATATAGCTCCGTATACGACGTCTGCCAGAGGAGAAAATTGGATATGCGCATTTCCCCGGAGGTTCTGATCAGGAGATCCGGGTCGGGCAGGCCATTGGTCTGCAGATAGCGCACGAAGAGAACGTCGTCTATGGAGTCGGGATCGACTCGTCCCCCGGCAACGTCCCTGGCGATCCCCCTGACAGCCTCGATAATCTCGGTGCGTCCGGAATAATTCAAGGCCAGATTCAGAACCAGGCCGGTATTGTTGGTAGTCTGCCTAATGGCGTCCTGTAGAACCGCGCGCCTGTTCGAGGGGAGTTTCTCTATATCGCCGGTTGAAATCAGTTTGACGTTGTTCTCCAGGAGCTCAGCCAGTTCGCTGCGAGTCGTCTCCTCGAGCAATTTCATTATGGCCGATATTTCCTGTTTCGGTCTTTTCCAGTTTTCGGTGGAAAAGGTGTATAATGTGAGGTATTTGACGCCTATTTCTCCGGCTATTCGGACAACTTTCTTGACCGCTTTGACGCCCTGGCGATGCCCCACCGTTCTGGGCAGTCCCCTTTTCTTCGCCCAACGGCCGTTGCCGTCCATTATGACGGCAATATGGGCGGGGATATTGCCGCCGGACATCGCTTCTTTTTTAAGTTTCTCCAGGTTCACGGGGCACACGCTCCAATACGGCTCAGACTTCCATTACCTCTGCTTCTTTGGCCTCCACCACGGCGTCCATTCTCTTGATAAAATCGTCGGTAAATTCCTGCACCTTTTTCTGCCCGCTGTGAAGATCGTCCTCGGTTATCTGGGTATCTTTCTGCGCTTTTTTGAGCTTTTCGATAGCGTCCCGCCTGATATTGCGAATGGCGATTTTGCCGTCCTCTCCGAATTTCTTAACCAGTTTCACCATCTCCCGCCTGCGCTCCTCATTGAGAGGCGGAATCGGCAATCGAATAACGTTTCCCTCGACCAGCGGATTTAATCCCAGGTCCGCTTTCTGAATCGCTTTGACAATTTCGGAGACCACGTTCTTTTCCCAGGGTTGCACGACCAGGAGTTTCGGATCGGGAGCGGACACCGAAGCCACCTGTTTTAAGGGTGTCGGATTGCCGTAATATTCCACTTTCACTCCATCGAGAATCGTGGTTGTGGCTTTTCCGGTGCGGATATTGGCCAATTCCCTGCTGGCGGCCTCCACGGCCTTTTCCATTTTATGCTCGGTATCCTGATAAATCTGTTTTAGCATAGAAAGCCCCGTTCAGCTTACAAGTGTTCCGATATCTTCACCATTTATTATACGCAATAGATTATCCTGGCCATATAGATTAAACACGATTATGGGCACCTTGTTATCCATGCACATGGAAATAGCAGTGGCGTCCATGACTTTCAATCCCTGGTTTAGAACATCGAGATAACTGACCCTTTCGTATTTGACCGCCTTAATGTTAGTCACAGGATCGCTGTCGTATACACCATCGACCTTGGTTCCTTTTAGAATTACATCCGCTTCGACTTCGGTAGCTCTCAAGGCGGCGGCGGTATCGGTAGTGAAATAAGGACTGCCCGTGCCGCCCGCGAATATGACGATGCGTCCTTTCTCTAAATGCCGCAACGCCCGTCGCCGGATAAACGGTTCGGCCACGGCGGCCATTTCGATAGCGGTCATTACGCGGGTGAACTTGCCGGCTTTCTCGAGGTATTCCTGAAGGGCAAGCGAATTGATGACAGTCGCCAGCATGCCCATATAGTCGGCGCTCACCCTATCCATGCCCTCGGCGGCGGCCTGCAATCCGCGGAATATGTTGCCTCCGCCTATGACGATCCCCACTTGAACGCCCTTATCGACAACCGCTGCGACCTGAGCGGCGATGGCCGAGAGAGTCTTGCCGTCGAGCGCGCCGCCCTTTTTTTTGCCCATGAGGATCTCGCCCGACAGTTTGAGCAGGATCCTCTTGTATTTGAGCTGCTTGCCGGAATCACCCTGGACCGAGGCCGCGGAACCCGGGGAAGGATTCAATTATTCCCCCATTCGGAATCGAACAAACCTCTTTACGACGATATTCTCGCCTACTTTGCTGATGGAGTTATTGAGCAGGTCTTTGACCGAGACATCCTGATCTTTGATGAACGGCTGTTCGAGCAATACGACTTCCTGGTAATACTTGGATAACTTTCCCTCGACTATCTTATCGCTGTCCTTGGCCAGATTCTGGAAATCCTGGGTGCGGGCCACGAAATCGGTTTCGCAGTTGATCTCGAGCAGAACGCCGAGCTTGCTGCCCGGATGTATATACGAATATATCAATCCCTCGTTGGCCGAGCGATCGGCTTTTTTCGCGGCTTTGGAAAGACCCTGTTTGCGCAGGTACGCGACCGCTTTTTCCAATTCGCCGTCGGATTCCACCAGAGCTTTCTTGCAGTCCATCATGCCCGCCCCGGTCATCTCTCTTAATTCCTTCACATCTTTGGCGCTTATCTGCATTTACTTATTCTCCTGGTCGCCGACAACCTTTTGCTGCCGGTCGGACGATGTCTGTTCCATTTCTTCAGAGCTGACCTTGTTCTGAGACTCGATTATCTCGTCGGTCAGGGCCCTGGTTATTATGGAAATGGATTTGATGGCGTCGTCATTGGCAGCGATCGGGTAATCCACATCGGTGGGATCGGAGTTCGTATCAAGTATCCCGATAACAGGAATATTGAGAATATTGGCCTCGGCGACGGCAATTCGCTCTTTTTTGGTATCGACCACAAAAAGCAGCGACGGCAGGCTATACATATCCTTAATACCGGCGAGGAATTTTTCCAGCCTGGCGAGTTCCTTATCGAGCCTGCTGGCTTCTTTTTTGGTGGTTCTGTCGAAAAATCCCTCTTCTTTCATTTTCTCCAGGTCGCGGTATCTTTTGATATTGCGCTTGATGGTGGTGAAATTGGTGAGCATGCCGCCAAGCCAGCGTTCGGTTACGAAAAATTGCCCGGACCTGTTAGCCTGATTCCTGATTACCTCTTTGGCCTGCTTTTTGGTGCCGACGAAGAGAATCCTGCCGCCGGATTCGACCACCTCTCTGATTTTCTGGCTGGCCCTGTTGATGGAAAGCAGGGTTTTGTTCAGATCGATGATATAAATGCCGTTTTTGGCGGTGAAGATGAATTTCTTCATCTTGGGGTTCCAGCGCCGGGTTTGGTGCCCAAAATGGACGCCGGATTCGAGCAGATCTTTAACTGTTACTTTCGGCATGGTTTCTCCTCCACCGGTTTCATCCCCCGGATGACTCTCCGTCGGGAGAGACCGCATCCGAAGTCCGCCGGTGTGCGTCGTTAAAAATTGACTATCTCTTCGAGAACTGGAAGCGTTTGCGAGCCTTGACCCGACCGTATTTCTTGCGTTCCACCATACGGGGATCCCTGGTCAAAAGGCCGTTGCGCTTCATCAGCGGGCGCAATTCGGGGTTGTATTTGAGCAGGGCTCTGGCTATTCCGAGGCTCAGGGCTCCGGCCTGGCCAGAGAGTCCGCCGCCTCCGGCCTCGCAGATTAGTTCCAATTTGCCGCCAAGCTCGGCGGTGTTGACCGGCTTCAAGGCGTGCATGACAAGATTGTCGCGGCAAAGATACGCTCCGATCTCCTTGCCGTTAACCGTTACCTTCCCCTTGCCCTGCCTTAATCTCACTTTGGCGGTCGCCTCTTTGCGCCGCCCGGTACCGATGAAAAACTCGCTGACCAATTTACCTCCAAAACCTCGATTAATTATCTATTTTTTCAGGCTTTTGCGCGGCGTGCGGATGATTCGGCCCGGCATAGACATACAGCTTGCTTAAAAGACGACGTCCCAGCCGGTTGCGCGGGAGCATTCCCTTAACCGCTCTCTCGATCACCCTTTCGGGGTGCTTGGCGAGCAATGTCGCCACCGTGGTTTCCTTAAGTCCGCCGGGATAACCCGAATATGAATAATATTTCTTGCCGGTAACTTTGTTGCCGCTCAAGAATATCTTCTCGGCGTTTACCACTACCACGTAAACCCCCATATCCAGATGGGGAGTGAAGAGAGGATTATCCTTCCCCCGAAGCATGACGGCGATCCTGGAGGCCATTCGCCCCAGGACCTTGCCTTCGGCGTCGATTAGAAACCACTTCTGACTGCTTCTATCCTGTCTGGGTATCAATGTTTTCGAATTCATTTTTGCTCCGTATTATCCCTGCTGCCTCCAAAAATTCACAAACGCATAAATTTAAAGGGTTTATCACCGGTGTCAAGTAAAATTATTGTGCGATCCATATTAGAAAGGTCTTAATCATTCGAGGCGTCCGGCGGATGGGACTTTTTTTATGATGACTTTGAAAAATATCGACCGATTGCAATATTCACATATTCATAGATCAAAGGTGGATGATATTCGATTTGGGGCTTGGCTTTTGTATCTCAGGTTCAACGATCGGGGCAAATCAGACCCTTCTCGGTGATGATACCGTCGACCAGATTATGAGGAGTGAAATCGAACGCGGGGTTGTAAGCTTTAGTCGAACTCGGAGCGGTTAAGTTATTGCCGTACATGCTGATTTCATTGTCGGCCCTGTGCTCGATGGGGATCGAAGCGCCGTCGGGGCAAGCATGATCGAAGGTCGTGGACGGGGCCGCGCAATAGAATGGAATATTATGGTAGTTGGCCAATACCGCCAGCGAGTAGGTCCCGGTTTTGTTGGCAAAATCGAGGTTCGCCGCAATTCTGTCGGCGCCTGTGATGACCAGATCGATCTTGCCGTCGGCCATTAGCCTGCCGGCCATGTTATCGGCAATTAACCGGTGAGGCACCTTGGCTTTTGTTAGTTCCCAGGCAGTCAACCTCGAACCCTGCAAAACCGGGCGGGTTTCATCAACCCAAACCTCAATCCTCTTTCCGGTAAAATGCGCGGAGTAGATCACACCGAGGGCTGTCCCGATCCCGCCGGTGGCCAAGGCGCCAGTATTGCAATGGGTTAGAATATGGCAGGATTCGGGGATTAATTCATTGCCGATCTTGCCTATCTTGCGGCACATTTCAGCGTCCTCGCGATGAATAGCCCGAGCTTCTGCCAGCAATAACTCTCTCAGATTTATACTGGCTCTTACCTTATCTCGCAAAGATTTCATCCGATCGACCGCCAGGGATAGATTCACTGCGGTTGGACGCGACCGGATCAGGGTATCGCAGGCAGCGTCGAATGCGCCTTCGTTGGATGGATCGGGCACAAGGCAAAGGCCGTACGCGGCGACAATGCCGATCAGGGGTGCTCCCCGGACGGTCAGGTTGCTTATAGCCTTTCCTGTCTGTTCCACCGTTTTGAGACGAAGATAGTTTTCCCGGACGGGTAAGACGCGCTGATCGAGAACAACCAAAGCGTCGTCCTCCCAGCGGGCGGGTGTGAATCCTAGTTTATCGATTATATTCATTCGCCGACCAACTGAACTATTATCTCACGGGAGCGCTGCCGGTTGTCGAAATCGAGGAAGACGATTTGCTGCCAGGCGCCGAGGTCGAGTTTGCCGCTATCG
>CAZDAH010000089.1:1718-7187 GCA_964503405.1 uncultured Ignavibacteria bacterium | reverse complement strand
CAGATGAGAAAAGCCGTTGCCGTCGCCCCAAGTCTTGTCGTGCTCATAGGGAATCCCGGATGGGACCAGTTTTTCCATAAGGCGGGGCAGATCCTCGAGCAACCCGGGCTCGTATTCGATAGTACTGACGGCAGCGGTGGAGCCGCGAACCGTCACGGCGCAAATACCCTGGTTCAGACCGGAGCGGGCGACTATCGCGGCGACATCGCGGGTGATATCGTGGATAGAGCAGTAACCTGAGGATTTGAGTTTGATATGGTCTCGGAAAACCGGCATGATTATAAGATCGAATAAACCACGTTGCCGTCAACGATAGTCATGACCGCTTTGCCGGTAAGTTTCCATCCCGCAAACGGAGTATTCCTCGACAACGACTTGAAATCGTCGGGATTCACTTCCCATTGTAAGTGGGGATCGATGATAGTAATATCGGCCGGCTCACCAACTTCAAGGCAGCCGCCCGAAATCCCGAGAATTGCGGCTGGCGCAGTGGAGAGACGCCGCACGGCTGTCGGCCAATCCAGCGCTTTCTTTTCGATAAGCTCGGTTATGACCAATCCAACGGATGTCTCCAACCCGACGGCGCCGAACGGGGCGTAATCAAACTCCAAATCTTTTTCTTCAGCGGAGTGCGGGGCGTGATCGCTTGCTATGGCGTCGATGGCGCCGTCTTTCAACCCTCTTCTCACGGCCTCGACATCTTTCTTCCGGCGAATGGGAGGGTTGATCTTGAGATTGGTGTTGAATGACCTGATTGATTCGTCGATCAAAGTGAAATGATGAGGTGTGGCCTCGGCGGTGACATTGATCTTTGCCTTCTTCGCCTTGCGAATCATTTCCACGGCGCCCTCGGTGGAGACATGAGCGATGTGAACTCGCCCTTTCGTGTACTCGGCCAGCATGATCTCCCTGGCCACCATCAACTCCTCGGCCACCGACGGTATCCCTTTCATGCCCAGCTGCGAGGAGACGAAGCTCTCGTTCATGACGCCCCCGGCGGCGAGGTCCTCAAATTCGCAATGGGAGATGAGAGGCACTCCGCAGGATTTGGCGTATTCCAGGGCTCTGCGCATTATCTCGTTGTTTTGGACGCCATGACCGTCGTCGGTGAAGGCAACCGCGCCGCAGGCCGACATCTCCATCATCTCGACCAGCTTCTCTCCCTTTTGGCCGACAGTTATGGCTCCTATCGGGTAGACTTTGACAGGCGCTACGAGAGCGCGATCGTTGACGTATTCGATGGCTCCGACATTATCAAGCGGTGGATCTGTATTGGGCATGCAGGCAATTGAAGTGAACCCGCCGGCGGCTGCGGCCTGGGCGCCCGACATAATTGTTTCCTCGTCCTCCCGTCCCGGCTCGCGCAGATGAACGTGCATATCGATAAAGCCCGGGCAGATTAAGAGATCCTCGAGATTCAAGACGTCGTTCCCCGAAGCTTCCGGCCCGGGCCGCTTATCCACCTTCTTTATTTTGCCGTTGGAGACATGCACCGCCGCCCGGCCAACATATCCGGTCAGGGGATCGACTATTTTCCCGATTATTCGCAGATCATTCTTCATTGATTTTTCCCCTTCGAGCTGAGAGCAGGTAGAGAATGGCCATTCTCACGGCCACGCCGTTGGTGACTTGCGGTAGAATCACCGAATAAGGGGCCTCCGCGACTTCGGATGATATCTCCACGCCCCTGTTCATCGGGCCGGGATGCATTATAGTGAAGTTTTCATTTAATTTACTCAGTCTGTTTTTCGTAATACCATAATAGCGGCTGTATTCCCTGAGGCTGGGCAGGAGGCCCGCCGTCTGACGTTCTTTTTGAATTCTCAATATGTTCACAACGTCGACACCGTCCAATGCCTCGTCGAGATCATCGTAGACTTTGACGCCGAATTTTTCCATTTCCACCGGCATGAGGGTGGGAGGCCCGCAGACGGAAACGACGGCGCCCATGGTCAGCAGCCCCCAGATATTCGATCTGGCGACGCGCGAATGTTTGATATCGCCTACGATAACGACTTTGAGACCCTCGAGCCTGCCGTATTTTTCGCGGATGGTATACATATCCAGAAGTCCCTGGGTAGGATGCTCGTGAGCGCCGTCGCCGGCGTTGATTATCACCGAATCGCAGGTCTCGGCGAGATAGTGGGGGGAGCCGGCGGCCTGATGCCGGATAACAATCATGTCGATTTTCATTGCCTCGATATTCCAGACAGTGTCTTTGAGACTTTCTCCTTTGGATACCGACGATCCGGTTGCGGAGAAATTGACGGTATCGGCGGAAAGACGTTTTTCGGCTAACTCGAAGGAGATTCGGGTTCTTGTGGATGGTTCGTAAAAGAGATTAACTACGGTGACGCCGCGCAGAGTCGGGACTTTGGGGATCGGCCTGGTGAGCACCTCTTTGAACGACAGGGCGGTATCGAGAATGAGATTGATATCGTCGGCGTCTACACCTTCAAGCCCCAGCAGGTGCCGAATTTTCAGGCTCATACGCCGCCCCTTCCGGAGCGGTCGATAATCACCTGGTCGGCCGGGTTCAACTCCTTGAGATGAACCTCGACTCGTTCCCTGGAGGTTGTAGTGACCTCTCTTCCGGTAAAATCGGCTTTTATGGGGAGTTCTCTCAAGCCTCGGTCTATGAGAACCGCGAGTTGAATTGCCCGGGGACGCCCAAAATCGATGATAGCGTCGAGGGCCGCCCGCACGGTTCTTCCGGTATAGAGGACGTCGTCCACCAAGACGATTATCTTATTTCCTATATCGAAGGGTATTTTGGTTTCCTGCACGAGCGGCTGGTCGAGTTTGTCCTGGATATCGTCGCGATAAAGGGTGATATCTATTATCCCCAACGGGATTCTGGTCTTTCCGAGTTTATTCAGTATGGCTGCAATGCGTTCGGCCAGATACGCTCCACCGGTTCGAATGCCTATGATGACCAGATCGGAAGTTCCCCCGTTGCGCTCGACAATCTCATGGCAGATTCGATTCAGGGCGAGCTTGATCGATTTATCGTCCATTATTTTTTCAGAGGCGTTTTTCGCCATTTATCCTCCGCGCCGCAATTCTCTATTCGAGATTATAAAAAAATCCGCCCTGAAGGCGGAACGCGCTCTTTTTAAAATATTCCTCATTTTCTAAAACGCCGCCCGGCGGGGCCGAACGCCTGTCATAAATACGCGTTAAAGCCTTAATTGTCAAGAGAATTTCCAGGTTCCGCAGCCTGGCTCCCGAGCCTCTCGGCTATATATGAGGGTTTTAGGGACGGTTTGTCCAGTCTCAGCCCGGCATTTCTCAGTCTACGGCGGAATCCGACAAGCGGGTCCGCGGGAAAATCGATTTTCTCCGACCAGGACGGATCGTCGAAATAGTCGACGGCGGGAACGTCAAATAAAATCCTACCGGAGCGCAAGGCAACTATTCGACTGCAAATTTCCGACAAAAAGGGCAAATCATGAGCAATAACGGCTATGGATTTGCCCGATTTCGCCAGCTCTTGAATTATGGTTGCCAGTTCCGATTGGGAGATAGGGTCAAGGAACGCAGCCGGCTCATCGAGGATGATAATCTCCGGATCGGACAACAGAGTGCCGGCAAGGGCGACTTTACGTTTTTCGCCACCCGATAGGGTATCGACAATCCTATTCTCGAATCCGGCCAGACTGACTTTTTGCAGAACCTGGCTGATAATGACGCTTGTTAACCCGAGGTTTTCGATTATCGAGTTCAGATCGTCGGAAACCGCCGGGCCTGTCAGCACCGCGTCGGGCATTTGCCAGCCGATACCGATCATTCGCCTCAATTTCTTTGGAGAGAATCGAAAGATGAGTTCGCCGTCAAACAGAATATCGCCGCGTGATGGTTTGAGCAGCCCGGCAAGCAGAAAGGCCAGGGTCGATTTCCCCGAGCCCGCGGGCCCGACGATGCCTGTTACCGAACCGCGAAACAGGCTTAATCGGTCGATCTCCAAGGCAAATCCGCCGTGGGGATAATTGAAGCGCAGATCGCGAACTTCCAAAACGCGATCTTCATTCGGGAATCCGGCGATCGCGGCTTGATCCCGCTGAATATCGCCGGGAATTCTCGAGCAATATTCGTCAGCCGCCTTCTGGTCGGTAATATGGAATCCGAAGAGATTTTCAAATACGTATTCAGCTGGAACGAATAAGCGATTTCGAGTCAGAAGGCTCTCGTTTTTCAATATTGATTCAGGGGGGCCCAAAGCGGAGATTGTCCCGGAATTCATCACAGCCGTTTTATCCGCTCTGGCGGCCTCGGCGGGATATTGTGTTACATGCACGATAGTCAGCCCGCCGCTGTTGAGCATATCCATAAGATCGAGCAGCCGCCGCCTGTAGCCGCAGTCGAGAAACGTGGTCGGCTCGTCCAGAAGCAGAACTTCGGGAGACAGCGCCATGGCGCAGGCGAGATGGACAATTTGCATTTGCCCGCCTGAAAGTTCCTCCGGCTAGGATTCCAGGATATTCTCGAGGGAAAATCCGGCGACGATGTCGTCGAATCTTCGCCTCTGTTCGTTTCGGTTCAATCCGAGGTTTTGCAGGGCCGTCATCAGCTCGGTTCGCACGTCGGGCATGAGGAATTGTCCCCCCGGTTCCTGGAATACGGCCGCGACGGTCCCGAACAAGTCCTCGCCGAATCGTCCGGGGCGGACGATCCGATCGGCGATACTGATCTCCCCCGATTGAAGTTCGACCATACCGCAAATGGCTTTGACCAGGGTCGTCTTGCCGCAGCCGTTGGACCCGAGTATCGACAGGTAATCCCCTTCCGCGATATCCAGATTGAGATCGGCGATGGCCGGCGGCCCGTCTCCTCCCGGGTATTTTACGGTAATGTTCTTTAAGCTCAGCATAAAAAAACCCCGATTTTTGGTCGGGGCCTTGTTTCAATCCTGATAAGAAACGTCCGGGTCGCGGGCCGCCCCAGCCTCGTCCAATCTGCCGACAGGCGTATCATGCGGCGCCGAGCGAACTTTCTCCGGGTCGTTTTCGGCCTCGTCGGCGATGGTCATGAGTATATCGATAAAATTATCCAGCGACGCTTTCGATTCGGTTTCGGTCGGCTCGATCATAAGAGCTTCCGACACGATCAGTGGGAAATAAACAGTGGGAGCGTGCACTCCGAAATCCAGAATCCTCTTGCCGATATCCGACGTTTTCACGCCCCTGGCCTTCTGCCTGCTTCCGGAGAGGACAAACTCGTGCATGGTTCCGTTGCCAAAGGGCAGATCGAACCTTGTCCGAAGTTTCTCCCGCAAATAGGCGGCGTTAACGATGGCTGTTTTGGAGATTTCAGCAAGGCCGTCCGCACCGTGCTGTCTTATGTAGCAGTAGGCTCGAATGAGGTTGGCGATATTCCCATTGAACCCATGGACCCTGCCGATGGAATCGGGCCTCTTGTGATCGAGGTAAAAAAGATCGCTTCCTTTGCGGCTTTGCTTTTTCTCGACGA
>CAZDAH010000089.1:281-1708 GCA_964503405.1 uncultured Ignavibacteria bacterium | reverse complement strand
TGGGGACAGGCAAATAAGGTTCGAGAATCGATTTTACCCCAAGCGCCCCGGCCCCCGGACCACCGCCCCCGTGGGGTGTGGAAAAAGTTTTGTGCATATTGAAGTGGACCACGTCGAAGCCCATGTCTCCCGGCCGGCTGATTCCCAGTAAGGCATTGAGATTGGCGCCGTCCATGTAAAGCATCCCGCCCGCCTCGTGAACAAGGTGGGCTATCTTTTGAATATCGTACTCGAAAAGTCCGAGAGTATTGGGATTTGTAAGCATGAAGGCGGCCAGATTGTCGTCGCAATGCTCGGCCAATTTCTGCAGGTCGACTCGACCGTCGGTATTCGATTGTATTTGAACCACTTTGTAGCCGGCCATAGCGACCGAAGCGGGGTTCGTGCCGTGCGCCGAATCGGGAATGACGACTTTACCCGGATTTCTCTTGCGGGCCATGTGATACTTCCGGATCATCAATAACGCGGTGAATTCGCCGTGGGCTCCGGCCGCGGGCTGCAGAGTTACAGCGTCCATGCCGGCAATCTCGCAAAGCAGCGACGATAAATCGTAGAGAAGGGCCAAAGTGCCCTGGGCAAGCTCGTCGGGGCTGAATGGATGCGCCCCGGCGAATCCCGCGATCCGGGCCAGGTTCTCGTTGATCTTTGGATTGTATTTCATCGTGCAGGAGCCGAGGGGGTAGAGGCCTTTGTCCAGATGATGATTCTTCACGGACAAGGAGATGAAATGACGCATGACATCCGGCTCAGCTACCGAGGGCAACGGCGCTGATTCGCTTCGAAGGTATTCGTCCGGGATCGTATCGGACGGCTCTTTTCCGGGAGTGTCAAGATCGGGCAGGGATATCCCCATGGCGCCGGGGGCAGAGAGATCGAAAATCAGCTTATCGTAGATGCTCATTTACTTTGAGTCCTCCAGGTCGGCGGCGCGCTTTTTAACCCATTCGGCGTTTTCGCCTCGAGGGTATTTCTTCAAATATTCCCTATAGAGTTTCAACGCCTGCTCATTGTCGCCGTTCCTGCCTGTGAAGTAGGCGATCATCGCCTCGGCGTTCTCCGAATATTCGGATTCCGGGAATTCCCCGGCGATCCTCCGACACGTCTCGATGGCGCCGGCATAATCCCCGGCCCTGGATTTAACGTCGTACGCGGATTCCAGCGCCTTTATCTTGCGGCCCTCATCGTTGTCCGGATCGAGAACTATGATCTTGTCGTAACAGCGCAGGGCTTCGGGGAATCTGCCGCGGCTGGTATACTTCTCGGCGATATTCGACAGATATTCGGCATTTTCTGGTTCATCCTCAAGGCGGGTGAGATAATCGTCGAGAGTCTCTTTGCCCTGAAGATACAACTGCACCTGGTTATAGAATTCGATCGGGCCGAGGTAGCCCCAGATTCTGGCGATCTCGCTGCCGTCGGGAGACCAG
>CAZDAH010000089.1:0-271 GCA_964503405.1 uncultured Ignavibacteria bacterium | reverse complement strand
GAAGTCCACCGGGAGGGTCTGTCCGGCCTTCTTCGCCGCCGCCGGGACGATCTCGCTGCCGTCGGGGCGGGTTATGACGATAGTGGGATATCCGGAAATCCCGAAGGAGCCGGCAAGACCGGTATCGACTTCGGCGTTGATCTTGACGAACACAATATCGACCGACATACCGATGACAAGCGAATCGACGTAGGTGTTGGCGTCCAGCGAATCGCACCACTTGCACCAATCGGTGAAAAAGTCGATTATCATGGGCCGGTCAAGTTCGGCC
>CAZDAH010000088.1:7929-13096 GCA_964503405.1 uncultured Ignavibacteria bacterium | reverse complement strand
CTTCGCCTTTGACCGTTTCGATAAACTGTGAAGCGGGTTTCGCGCCCGAGCTTACGGTATCAATCGCAAGCGGCCAGTCGTTTATAGTTCCCTTCACCGATCCTGTTCTTCCGGATTTCACCATCGGTTTCTCGGGAACGGTGGATTTCTACTACGGCCAAGTCGATAGTTTCGTGGTCACCACAAGCGAAGGACAAAGCCTCAATACGACCGAGAACGAGATCAACCTGGGAGATCTGGGTTCCGGAGATTATTGGGTTGATGTCACCGTTTACGACGCGGCTGGGAATTCGACTGCCAGCGGCCAAATAGACTTCTCCATCGTCGAATTGCCCGCGGGAGACGGAATACTCTGTATTAACGGAATCGACTGGGGCACTTACGGCGGCGAAGCCAATAACTTCTGGGATTCGGGTGTGCCCTGGGGCAATCGGACTAACTTCAATACCTGGGATTTGTTCGATACTTCGCCGATTTACTCCGGAACCGACTTCGGCGACAGCCTTCTCGGCAAAGGTTCGGCGCCGCCCACATGGATGATCGATACGACGTTTTTTGACGCCATCGTGTGGGCCTGGAATTATTTCAGCGGCGACCAAGCCTATTGGTACGACAGCGATATGCAGGCGGCGATCATGGCCTACCTCCAATCCGGGGGGAACCTCTTCATAGGCGGCCGTTACGGCGGCTGGATCTTCGACGATCCTACTACCACCGAACTGTATGATTACTGTCAGATATCAGGATATACGGAAGGCCTGGATCCGCTTTCGGGTGTGGCGGTACATGACAGTGTAAGCGATATGACTCGCAACGCGAGCCATAGCCTGACGCACGTTGTGACCTCGTCGCACGCGAACGCGGTCCAGCTTTACGAAACTGATGCCGGGGGTGCCGGGCTCGGATGGGTCGTTTTGCCCAACGGAGCCGGCGGAGGCGGCGCTGTCTGCTATATCGGGGGCCGCATCTACCGTTGGACAAACGCCGATCTCAAGGCAAACCTCGATGTAGTCCTAAGGTATTTCTTTGGGATCCAATAACCATCAACCGGAGAAAGGAGTTAAAGAAATGAAAAAGATTCTGTTCATGCTCGCCGCCGGTCTGATGGTGGGCGCGATCATAATTGGCTGCGGGACTGAAAACCCTTGGGAGCCGGATCCGTCCAGACCCCTTGAGTTATCGTTCGTGGCCGGTCCGGCGGATACTGTAGCCTATGGGTCGACAATCTCGTTTTCCTGGACTTCCAAAGGAGGCTCAGGAGAAGTCCAATACCAGTACCGTCTAGGCGCTTCGGGCAGCTGGTCGACCCTGTCCAACGTTACCAGCGTAACGTATTCCAACGTTACCGCCGACAATACGCTATATGTGAGGGCCGAGGACGCGTCGGCGGCGGAACTTGAGATTAACCGCGCGTTCAGCGTAGCCGCTCAGGGTAGTGACGCTACCGCTCCTACGGCCTGGATCACGGCATCGCCGACCGAGGGCAGCTTCGTGGCTACCGGCAGCAACATATCGTTTACCTGGGACGGGGACGACGATATGGACGGCGAAAATGTAATGTTCTGGTATTCCTGGCTTGGAGTCGTTTCGGATACGAATACCGCCCGCACGGTTTCATTTTCCAACGTGTCGGCGGCCGATCCGGCAGTGTTCATGGTCTGGGCGATGGATTACAGCGGTAACGCTTCCGCGGCTGCTACCGTATCCTTCGTCATTAAGGACGCCACCATTCTCTATGTCGATGACTACCAGTGGTTCGATATCGCCGGAAACGTGGACATGACCAAAGAACGCGATCAGAAACAGTTCTATCGCGACGCTCTGGATGGCTACGCTTTCGCCGAATGGGATATCGCCGCTCAGGGATTCCCCGATAGTTCCGATCTGGTCACCCTCACAGGCGAACCGATTTATTCCACGATTGTTTTTTGCTCCGATTCGGACATCGGAACGACCGACGGTACCTGGTGGTGGGAGGTCGGCAGCATATCGGGTGGCGGTCCAATTGCCTGGTATTTGGTAAGCGGAGGCAATCTGATCGTTACCGGGCCTCTGACGCTCCTGGACATGACTCAGGAGTACCCTCCTCAGCCGGGACCGGGGCATTTTGAATACGATTGGCTGGGAATCGATTCGACGGAGTGGTGCTGGGATTACTGGTGGTGGCTGACCTGGGTTATCAAAGATGAAGGCACTACCTTGAATCTGCCGGATTCCATGAAGATCGACGTCGCCAAAAACGGCGACCAGGACGACTACGCGATCGAAACTCCCGGGCTGAGAGATGATCTGACAGTCACCAACGAGGTTTTATATACTTGGGGACTGTGGGTGGATGGCAGCGAGCCGGCGCCTTATGGGCATCCAATCGGCCACATCACCAGCTTCAGCGGTACGCCTCGAACAGCTATGTTGAATTTTGATACGTACCAGATGCCATTGCCTGAAATTCGCCAGACTTTCCGGACCTTGCTTACTGACGTATTCGGCGAATAGGAGGTTGGCTTTTTGGCTTATGCCCGCCCTCGACCTTGGTCGGGGGTGGGCATTTTAATAGGGTGGACAAGTGAAACTTCTGATATTCATAATGGCGATAACGGCGGTTGCCTCGTCTATATCGGCTGAGCCCGATCTGGCCGCGAGCCTCGACAGCCTGCTGGCCGATGCCGCTCTGGCAAACGCCCACGTCGGTTTTGCCCTATATGATTACACAGCCGATTCGTCGATAAACTGCCGCGACTGCGACAAGCTTTTCAATCCGGCGTCGAATATGAAACTCTTCACCAGCGCGGCGGCGCTGGAGCTGCTCGGGCCAACTTATAGATTCAAAACGCGATTTCTGACAACTGGAAACGTGGACAGAAAGGGGAAGCTGGACGGCGATCTGGTGATTGTCGGAGGCGGGGATCCGTTGATCTCCGGCCGATTCCGAGATACAGTGACTGCTGTTCTGGAATCGTGGGCTGATAGTCTTGCATTCTATGGAATCAGGGAGATCAAAGGGAATATCGTAGTAGACGGCTCTTTTTTCACGGGCGGCGAGTTTGGAGGAGGGTGGTCGCTTGACGATCTCACGTACTGGTATGCCTGCCCGGTCTCAGCTCTGGCCTTCAACGACAATTGTGTAGATTTGGAGTTTTTCCCGAGTAAACAAGCGGGGGATCCGGCCATAATAATCCTTAATCCTCCCGCCGATTATATAAAGGTCACGAATAAAGCCGTCACGGTTCCCGCCGATTCGGAATTCACGCTCGATTATTTCAGGATACCGTTTACCAACGACGTTACCTTTTTCGGGGGAATACCTCTCGACGATACCGCCGGCCAGGTCGATTACGTCTCCGTGCATCGGCCCGACATCTACTGCGGCCGAATTTTCGCTGATGTATTAAATGACAGGAATATCGAGTTTAAGGGCAATATCGAAGCGCGAAATGACTTTAAGAACAAGCCGGTTTCGATATTTACGTGGCAATCGGACTCGCTGGGGGTGGTGGTATCCGTGATCAACAAAAACAGCCAGAATTTCTTCGCGGAGCAGACGCTGAAGACGATCGGCAGGGAGATCGGGGACGTGGGGAGTTTTGGCAAGGGATTGGAACTGATCGCTGCCTTTCTTGATTCCATCGGCATAGGTGCAGATGATATATCTATTTCCGACGGTTCCGGGCTTTCGCATTATAACATTGTAAAACCATCGGCGATTATAAAGCTCCTGGGTTATATGTGGAGGAGCCCGTTTTTCGAGACGTATTACGCGTCGCTGGCTATTCCGGGCGCCGACAGATCCGTGCGCGACAGGCTCGAGGGTATCGAGTTCCGAGAATATGCCCGAACCAAAACAGGTTCGATCGCCAACACCAGGACGTTTTCGGGCTATATTCGCGGCCCTCGAACCGGCCGGCTGCTTGGATTTTCGATAATGGTCAATCATTACACCTGCAAGCCGTCGTATGTGCACGACTGGTTCGATTCCATAGTCGCGCGAATTCTGGCAGAGTACTGATGGATTTTTTCAATTATAGAAACGGGCGACTGTACTGCGAGGAAATATCCATCGCGAGCCTGGCGGAGAGGTTCTCGACTCCACTCTACGTTTACAGCCTGCGAACCTTCGTGCGGCATCTACGGGGGGTTTCCGACGCGCTGGGAGATATTCCCCATATTATTTGCTACGCCGCCAAAGCCAATTCCAATCTGGCCATACTCAAAACGGCGGCGCTGTGCGGGGCAGGCGCCGACATCGTTTCGGGAGGCGAACTCAGTCTGGCGTTGAGGGCCGGCATTAAGCGAGAGCGTATAGTATTTTCGGGAGTCGGCAAGACGGAGCAGGAGATCGAGCAGGCCGTTCGGACCGGGATACTCTTTATCTGCGCCGAATCATTTGAGGAAATCGAGAGCATATCGAGGATCGCCCGCGGCCTGAGGATTGCCGCTCCGGTGGCCGTAAGAGTAAATCCTGAAATCGACCCCAAAACCCATCCTTATATTGCCACTGGCCTGGTTCAGTCAAAATTCGGCATAAGCGAGAAAGAGGCGAAAAAAGCTTATCGATATTGCGCCGGACAGAAATGGTTGAATCCGGTCGGCATATCCATGCATATAGGTTCGCAGCTCGAATCAATCAAGCCGTATGCGGCTTCGGCGCACAAGATTATCGAGCTTTATCAATATTTATGGAAACAAAATATCAGGCTCAAGTATATAGATATTGGCGGGGGATGGGCCGCTCATTTCGACCCGGCGCGGAAGCTGCCTTACCCCGGCGATTATATTTCGGCTGTTTCTGATTTTTTAAGAAAAATACCGGCCATCGTGATTGTCGAGCCGGGAAGATCGATTATCGGCAGCGCCGGTATCCTGGTGATGAGAGTTATAAGAATCAAAAAGCGGTCGAAGAGATTCTGTGTGGTGGATGCCGGAATGAACGATTTCATTCGTCCCCCTCTCTACGGCGCGAAGCACCGAATCGGACCGGTGGAAAAATCAGTGGGGCGCGGGGTCTACGACGTTGTAGGGCCTGTATGCGAAAGCAGCGATTTTTTCGCCAAAGGGATAACATTGCCCAAAGTGGAAAAGGGGGATCTCCTGGCCCTGTTCACCGCGGGGGCGGACGGCAGGACAATGGGGTCGAATTATAATGCCCGTCCGGGGGCCGCGGAAATTG
>CAZDAH010000088.1:6166-7919 GCA_964503405.1 uncultured Ignavibacteria bacterium | reverse complement strand
TCGAAAGATGGAAACTATAAGGGATCTGATAAATGGGCAGCAATTCAGGGGTATCGACAGGAAATTGATAGAGGGCTTGAGTTAATGAGCGCGACAGCGAGACCGTCCCGAGTGGAAATTGATCTTGGAGCGTTAAGGCATAATATCAGCGAGATCAAGTCTCGATTAAAACCGTCGGCGAAATTAATGGCCGTGGTAAAGGCCGACGCATACGGTCATGGCGCGCCCGAGATTTCCAGAACCGCTGATATGATGGGGGTCGATTACCTGGGAGTGGCTTTTCTGGAGGAGGCCGACGAACTTCGGCAGGCGGGGGTCGTCGCGCCGATATCCATCTTATATCCGGAATCTCCGGAGAGAAGCGTGGAGGCGGCTCGAAGAGGGTATTATCTGTCGTTTTCTTCCATAGACGACGTTCTCCGTGTCAAACAGGCGGTAGCCCCGGAGAAGATCCCGCTGCGGCACTTTTTAACCATCAACTCCGGGATGAACCGATACGGTATGGATACAAGCCTTGAAAACCTGGACAGAATTGCGGAAAAAGGGCTGCCGGGCGACGGTCTTATCGGATTCAATACCAACCTGGCCGATCCGCTGAAAGGAAAAAAAACGCTTTCGGACAAGCAAGTGGACAAGTTTTTCAAATTCGTCGCGGAGGCGTCGAGGTCATCGAAAAACGGCCTGTTATTCTCTCACGAAGCGTCGGGCTCCGTATGGGAGAAGGGCGTGGCCCACGGATCGCTGGTCAGGGTAGGGCTCTTGATGTACGGCATCGCTCCAGACAAGAGCGAACGAATGAAACTAAGACCTGTTATGGCGGTGACAAGCAAAATCGCCGAGATCCATCGTCTTCCCAAAGGGGATGGTGTCGGATACGGATTCTCTTTTATCGCCAAACGAGACACCGACGCCGCGGTTGTTCCGGTTGGCTATGCGGACGGCTATCCGTGGTCGCTCTCAAACAAAGGCTCGGTGATAATCAGGGATAAGCTCGCCCCGGTCATCGGCCGGGTGTGTATGGACGCCTTCATGATCGACGTGACCGATATCGCAGGCGCGGAGTCGGGTGACGAAGTCGTTCTTCTGGGTTCAAGGGGGGATTACTCGATCGACGCCAACATGCTGGGCCAGTGGGCGGGATCGTTCGCCTATGAGATCGTCTCGGGCTGGGGCAAACGGATGCCAAGGGTGTATATTTGAAAGTCAAAGTCAATATCAACGTAGCTGATATCAGGGCTGAGAGCAAATACCGTTCAGAGAGAATCAGCCAGGCGCTGTTCAATGAATCGCTGGAGGTTCTCGAAGAAAGGGACGGATATTGCCGGGTTAGTGGTGAGGACGAGTATCAAGGATGGATCGACAGGAGATTCATTTCCGAATTTGAACCGTCGGCGGAGGGCAAATCCTGGGTCGTGACAGCCAACCTGGCCCCAGGGTATGAAAGGGCCGATTTATTCTCCAGAAGGGTAGCGTCGATACCATACGGCTGTATTCTGCGCGGTGAAGCTGCCGAGAGTTTTCTCGGAATAGATTCTTCACGGTATGGAATATTTCATGTCTCCGTCGAGCATATCCGCAACTCCAAAGAGGCGACGGCTTTCACTCAAGGAAGACTCATTCTGGAAACGGAGAAGTTTCTCGGCGCGCCTTACCTTTGGGGGGGACGTTCCTTTTTCGGGATCGACTGCTCCGGGTTCGCTCAATGCATTATGCGAAGATTCGGTGTGATATTGCCGCGCGATTCAAAATACCA
>CAZDAH010000088.1:1410-6156 GCA_964503405.1 uncultured Ignavibacteria bacterium | reverse complement strand
CCAGAGAAAAGAGGGTGTTGAAGTTGAAAGAGAGAATGTAACGCCGGGCGATCTCCTGTTCTTCCCGGGACATGTGACAATTGCCATATCCCATTCTTCCATGATTCATTCCAGCAAGGGCAACGGAGGAGTGGCATACAACAGTCTCGACCCCGACAGCCCGATTTATAGCGAGTATTTCGACAAGAATCTGCAATCGATACGAAGAGTCTTGAGATGAGATTGGCCTGTCTCTCCATAATGTTTTTCTCCCTGGCGATTATATTCTCCTGCACTGTTTCCCAGGAAGACCGGGAAAGTGAATCTCGGGAGAAATCGTTCGAAATTCTTCCGGTGCAGGCGACAACTAACGTCAACGTAGCCGACCTCTTTCGGGAACCATCGGGACGCTCGGAACGGGTAAGCCAGGCGTTACTTAACGAGATAGTCGACGTGCTCGAAGAGGACGGTCGATACGCGAGGATAAGACAGGCGGATGGTTACGAAGGCTGGATGAGGAAAATTTTCTTAAGCGAATTCACGGGCTTCGACGGCGACGGACCGTATTTGGTGAAGGCGAATCTTGCGCCTGCTTATTCGTCGCCCGATACAGGCTCGAGGCGGGCGACGTCCATGCCGTACGGCTGCGAACTGTATGGAGTCGTCTCCGGAGAATACCTGGCGATGGAGACGCCTCGTTACGGCCGGATATATGTCAGGTTGAACGATGTTCTCAAGAAAGACTCGGAATACTCGGCCGCCGTTCCCGATTCCGCGTCTTTGTGCGCCGAAGGCGAGAAATTCATCGGCGCCCCGTATCTTTGGGGGGGCCGGACATTTTTTGGGATGGATTGTTCGGGATTCACTCAAATTATACTCAGAAGATTCGGCTGCGATTTACCGAGGGACAGCAAGGATCAGGTGAATAAGGGTATCGAGGTCGGGCGCGAGGAAATCAGGGCGGGTGATCTGCTGTTCTTCCCCCATCACGTGACCTTGGCGGTCTCCGGGACACTCATGATGCATTCCACGGTTTCCAACGCGGGCGTCTCATATAACAGCCTCGATCCCAGTCATTCGCTTTACAGCAGATATCACGATGAGAATTTCATTACGGCCAGGAGGGTGATAGAATGAGGATATTGGCGAAATTCTCAGCCATCGCGGCGGTCATGGCCGGTTGTCTGATCCTGTTATTCATAGTCAAAGGCATTCTCGATTCCGACCGAATAATTCATAAGACGATCTTTTTCGAGGATCTCGATGGATGGGGAAGGTGGGATTTTGTCGGCTGCAGGCTCGATAGTGCCGGGGAGCATGTCGTTTTCGAATCCGACGGATCCCGGTTGAGTTCGCCGATCATATCCGCCGGTTTTTCGTTCGACGATATAATGCTCTCCTGGAACGCCGAGGAACTTCCCGAAAACAGCGAGCTGAATTTCGAGGTATCGGTTTCGCCGGATAGTTCGGACTGGCACGACTTTCATTATCAAACCTACGGCTCGATCTATTTTGATGATTGGGACGGCTATGAAAAACCGCCTTCGAAAATAGAAAATATCGGCAGGGTGGCCACGGATATTTTGAATCTGCAAAAGCCGATGAAATTCGCCAAAATCTCGGCAAGGGCAGTCATGCCCGAGCAGCCGGCAAACGTTCGCCTGAGAAGATTAACTGTATGCCTGGCAAGCGATAACGCAAGCTGGAGCGAATATCGAAAAAATGGTTCTGATGATTCAAAGAAGGGCATCGGAACGGTGCATCTTGCGGTTCCCCATTACGCGCAACGTCTTTTGCCGAGCGAGATAGCGGGAAGCGGCTGTTCTCCCACGTCTGTAACCATGGTCTTGAATTATCACGAGAAGAATGTCGATCTTGAGAAGTTCAGTCGAGCGGTTTACGATCCTTATAATGATATGTACGGGAACTGGCCGTATAATGTCCAGGCCGCTTATTTGGCCGGTCTGCGAAAAACGTGGGTGGAGATACACTCCGGTTTCGATGAGCTTTACGAAGAAGTGGAGAGCGGCAGGCCGGCCGTGATAAGTATCGCGTTTGGCTACGACGAGCTTCCCAATTCGCCAATTCACGAGGCAGGCGTGGGCCACCTGATAGCCGTGGTCGGTTTCGACGGCCCGGATACTGTCATTTGCAACGATCCCGCCGGGCGGAGTCCGGAAAGCGGAATAATCCGTTACCCCAGGAAAGAGCTCGAAAAGGTTTGGATCGATCACGGGGGAATTGCGTATCATTTATGGCCCTGATCAAACCCAAAAGGCTCTCGAAAGGGGATACGATCGGTATAATCGCCCCGGCCGGTTCTCCGAAGCCGGAGCGGTTGAAAAAGAGCATACGTTATCTCAATCGTCTGGGATTTAAAACGATCGTTTTCCCGCAGGTCAAATCGAAGCTGGGATATTTGGCGGGGGACGACAGGTCGCGGGCCGCGGCTGTCAATGACGCGTTCTCCGATAAGAGGATCGACGCTGTTTTCTGCGCCAGGGGCGGTTACGGGTCGTTGCGGATTTTGCCCCTAATCGATTTTGAGATCATCCGAAGCAATCCGAAGATATTTGTCGGTTATTCTGACATCACTGTCCTGCTCGTTTCCATATATAAGGAAGCGAGACAGACAACCTTCCACGGGCCCATGCCGGCGGTGGAATTCGGGCGGAGGGTCAGGCCGTATACGGCCGATTATTTCCTCGGATCTTTGATGTCGACCAAAGCAGCCGGCGAGATCAAGCGCCCGCGAGGGTATCGAGTCGAGAGAATCAACGGGGGAAACGCGCGAGGGAGGATAGTCGGCGGGAATCTATGCCTGATGAACAGGCTGATCGGCACGGGATTTCTGCCGTCGTTTAAGAATAAGATCGTATTTTTCGAGGATACCGAGGAAGAGGCATACAGGATCGATGGTTATCTGGCCCAGCTGCTTCAGGCCACCGATTTCGCCGAAGCGGCCGGGTTTATTATCGGTGAATTCACGCACACCGAATCGCGATTTGGATCGTCAGCTGGCTGGACTGTAAGGAAAGTAATTTACGAATATATTTCAGGCTTGATCAAGCCGGCGATCTTCGGTTTCCCTTGCGGTCACGGCAATGAAAAGATTACAATACCTTTGGGAATAAAAGCGGTTCTCGACGCCGATAATAAGAGAGTAATATTCGAGGAGGCAGGAGTTTCGGGATGAAGGTCAGGATCAAGGAACATGAGATTCACCTGAAGCATACGTTCAGGACCACCCACGGCGCCGAGGATATCAAGCGGGTTATAATACTGGATATCGACGGGGGATTGGGAGAAGCGCCCCCGGTGCATTATTACGGCGAGGATATTAATACGGTTCGGAATTTTGTCGAAAAGGCCAAAGCTGTTCTCGGCGACGATCCGTTTCAGCTCGAATCGATCGATGATAGGCTCGATAAACTGGCCGCGTTCAATTACAGTGCCAAATCCGCAGTCGACATGGCCCTTCACGATTTTGCCGGCAAAACGCTGGGCATTCCGCTGTATGAGTATTTGGGGATCACACCGCGCAACGACCTGGCCACATCAAATACGATCTCCATTTCCGATCCCGACAGCATGAAAAAGCAGACAGAGGAAGCGTCCGGATATCATGTATACAAGGTGAAAGTCGGCGTGCCCGGCGATATCGAGATGGTTGCCGCCGTGAGGGATGCCACCAAAGCGAGGATCAGGGTCGATGCCAACGAAGGGTGGACGTTGAAAGAGGCTGCTTCGCGAATAAAGGAATTTCAAAAACTCGATATCGAATTTATCGAGCAGCCGCTTCACCGCGACGATTTCGAGGGATTCAGGATATTGCGCTCGAAGGTCGACATTCCGATAATCGCCGACGAGGGAGTATTCAGGGCCTGCGATATTCCCCGGTATGTCGGTCTTGTCGACGGCATCAATATAAAACTCTCCAAATCGGGCGGAATAAGGGAAGCTATTAAAATGATAAATGTGGCCCGCGCCCATAAGATGAAAGTGATGATCGGCTGCATGGTGGAAACGTCGGTGGGGATAACCGCCGCCGCGCAGATAGCCTCGCTGGTGGACTACGCCGATCTTGACGGCAACGTCCTGATCTCCGATGATCCCTACGTCGGGGTAGTGATTCAAAACGGTTGCCTCAAGCTCCCGGACGCCCCCGGATTGGGCGTCAAAGAAAGATAATGCGGCGGTTTATTTCTATAATACTCGTTCATGCTCTTTTCGCCGTTTCGGCGGCGGAAATATCGCTGCGGGTAATATACCCGAAGCCGGATCAAATGATCCCGGCCGTCGATTCGACGTTCATATTCGGCAGCGTCACGCAAGGGGCCAATCTGCGGATCAACGGTTTCGACGTACCGGTTCATAAGGACGGCGGCTGGCTGGCTTTCCTCCCGGTCTCGCCCGGCGCCTTTATTTTCTCCATTACAGCGTGCACCGAAACCGATACCGCCGCTTTGGATCATCCGGTCTGGATCGGCCCCGAAAACTCGCTTTTTTTCTTATCGCGGCCGCTCATTGCGAATGAGTCGGTCCCGGACAGCGACGTGATATACTCGGCGGGCGATATATTCGAGTTTTCCTATAAGGCCCCGCCGGGAGGCACGGGACGATTTTCTGTCGGGTCGGCCGAATCTGTTCCGATGCTCGAAGCCGCGCCGACTTCGGATTATCATCCCGGAAGCGTTTTCGGGGAGCAGACGCAAACCGAATTCTTTCGTGAAGGTTATGTCTCGTATACAGGTTATTATCGATTAA
>CAZDAH010000088.1:1081-1400 GCA_964503405.1 uncultured Ignavibacteria bacterium | reverse complement strand
ACGTCGACTGACATCGGAAGGCACAGTATTAGTTATGAATATATTTTCCCAGAAAGCGGTGCCAGTCATGAGAACTCCTTCCACGCCGAATACATTACTGACTCCATCTTAACGGTCATTCCCGAATTTCCGCCGTTGATCGGTCGATTGGCGGGACGATCGCAGGTAGTCAGGACCGGGCCGGGGCTGGGTTATAAACTGCTCTATATGCCGCCGGGCATCAGGGCCAGAGTAACCGGCGCCAGGGAGGGGTTTTACGAATTGAAGCTGGCCGAGAGCGTTTCCGGATACGCGAATATCGACAGCGTGACTATTTTGC
>CAZDAH010000088.1:0-1071 GCA_964503405.1 uncultured Ignavibacteria bacterium | reverse complement strand
CACGACGGCGCCGAGCTCGGCTTCCGGCTCGGCTGGGACGACGGCGACGTCGACTGGATCAGGTATGATAATAAGAACAAGGACGAAATACTGGTCAAGTGGTCGCAGCCGTTTGATGATATATTCCGGATTTCAGTGGAACTCGATCGATTCGATATCGGCGGGTATAAACCGTATTACGACAGCGATATTTTCGTGCTTGAGATATCGAGAAAACCGGAATCGCCGGCCGGTTTCTTCACATCGCTAAGAGGGATGAAGATAGCAATTGACCCCGGGCATTCCCGCGACAGCGGGGCGGTGGGACCGACCGGTCTTCCGGAGAAGGACGCCAACCTCTGGATCGCCCACGAGCTTCGGCAGCTGCTGCTGCGAGAGGGGGCCGAAGTCATGATGACCAGGTACGGTCATGAAAATATCGCCCTGTACGATCGTCCCTCGATGGCCGAGAAATGGGGAGCGGATTTGTTGATCTCGATACACAATAACGCTCTCCCCGACGGTATCAACCCGTTTGTCAATAACGGGACATCTGTATATTACTATCATCCGCACTCGAAGCCGTTGGCGGAAGCGATCCATAAACGGCTGGTTAAGGCGACCGGGCTTTCCGATCACGGGCTTTATTATGGCAATCTTGTGCTTACCAGGCCGACTGAAATGCCCGCCGTCCTGGTAGAATGCGCTTTCATGATGATTCCGGAGCAGGAAGCAATGCTGCGGACCGACAAATTCCAGCGCAAATGCGCCAAGGCGATTATTCAGGGTATAAAAGACTATTTGGAAAAGTAGAATTACTGCATGATCGCGCCGGCGGTGATGCGCACGCGGGACGGAGGGCGTGATCCCGCGGAGTCCTCGGCCGCACGATCCGTGCGCCTTCGCTTCGGCCCGCCTCCGCGCGGAGCGCGTTCCGCGACCGCGGGCACGCACGCGGCGATGCCGCACGCGAGCGCGCCGAAGAAGCCCACGGAAGGATGGAAGCTCGCCGAGAGCCCCGCCCACAGCACCGCGTAGCCGTGCGCGAAGGCGACGAGCCCCAGCAGCGCCCCGGAGCCCCAGGGGCTCGCG
>CAZDAH010000087.1:7608-13245 GCA_964503405.1 uncultured Ignavibacteria bacterium | reverse complement strand
GCATCACGATATCTGCCTGCCTGAGTTCATCGCGGACCTCCTCGCGGAACAACAATGAGCCGTTGGTAATCACGGCAATCCTGTAAGGCAGCCTGCCTTTACACTGCGCAATTAACCATCCCAGATCCTTGCTTAATGTGGGCTCGCCGTCGCCGACAAACGTAATATATTCAGGCAAAGTATCCCGGCTGGCTTCAATTATTTCATTCAAAATATCAGTCTTTGAACAAAAGCTATTTCGTCTCGTCTGAAGATGGGTAGTCCTTCCCAGTTGGCAATAGATGCAAGTGTAAGAACAAGTCTTGGGAGGAATCGGGCTTACGCCCAGAGAGAGGCCGAACCTCCGAGAAGGTACGGGACCATAAACGTGCTTTGGTCCGGTCCCGTTCATTGCTTATCCTCGCATGGCGGCAGATCGCAACGTTCGTCCCGGCCGCAACAAGTCCTGCCTCCCGTTTCCATGGAGCAGGCCTTGGTTGTCCCATCGGCGTTGGAATGCGTTGCGCCTTTGAGAATGAAACCGGCCCCGCCTCTGACTAATCGATGAACATTCCCGCGGCACTCCGGGCATTCTCCGATAGGAGATTCCAGGATCGACTGCTGACGCTCGAACCTCAAACCGCAAGATTCGCACTCGTATTCATAAGTAACCACAGATCACCTCAATTCTTCCTGCCGGGGCCAAATGGCGTCACTTTTCACTTTCTTGCGGCTCACCCAAATGTCTTACCTGTTCATCGGTTATTGGAAGACCATATCCCACATATTGCACCTTCGGGGCAGGCGGGTCGGAGATTGGCGTCCATATGCCTTTATCAAAGTTCTGATAAAGGCAATCGTAGCGAACTCCGCCCACGACAGGAATTATCCCTTTCAGGTTTTGTTCTATCCCTCCCTCAAGCCAGGATAGTTCGATTTTCTCCCGGAGTATTTGCTCGACGATTCTTGTGGAGTGACATTCTTCGCACTTTGATCCGTCTTTCATAACAGAGTGACTGAATTGAGGGGCGAAAATCAGGAATGTCCTGTCTCCCGGAGCCACGAATGTCTGCATGTTCGCCGAGGTTACTTTCCCCTCGTAGTTCATCAGGAATTTCCAGCCGGAAACAGGTAAACTTACCCGCTTCTTTTCCTTGATCATGGTCTCAAAATGACAGTTGTTGCAGCTAACGACATGACGAACATGACACGCCTTGCAATCAAGTTTGCTTCCATGGACTGTATGCGATCTGCTTGCTGCTATCGAATAGTGACAGCGCTCACATGTCACGTCCATCGCTCCCTGCTCTTTCATCGACGTGTATTCTATCCCGTCACCGTGTATTTCACGGGCAGTATGACAGTCCATACATGACATTCCGGCGGCAAAGTGGACATCAGGGGTATTCCTTTCCATGTCAATTTTCATGATCATATTCGCTTCGCGCGCGTGGCAGTTCAAGCACATTTCCTGATTATTGGCCGTCGCCGTCGAATAGTCAGGCTTCCCATCCGACTCTGTCTTGTGACAGGCATCGCACGAGCCAATATGGCACCTATCGCATCCGACTTCGACGTAGGGGACTCCGGTGATGGTCTCAAAGCCTCCATTCGCCTTGTCGTACCAATAGGCCATACCTTTTGCCGTGTAATGAAGACTGGAGAGATAAAAACATTCCTCTTTCTTTATTTCCTGGGCGGAGATGGAGTTCGTAATTGCCGGCACGAAGACGCTCCAGGCGACTACTGCGGCCGAAAATTTCCCCTTCATCTTTTCTCCTTTTCTTCGACCAATTTCATGCATAATTCGATTTCCTCAGGGGAACTTCTTCCCATCATGACGCGAAAGCAGATCGCTTGGGGTCCTCAAGAGGGGGCGGGTCCGAATTGGCGACCCTCTAAAATCCCGGCATTTCTCATAACGCAATCCATGCGTTGTACAATGATATTCACATATCGCCATATCTATCTCCAAGCGGGCTCCTGCACTCCGGGAATTCTCTGAAGTAAGAATTCAAATGCACTTCGGTATTCGGGCAAAGTTTCTATGATCAGATTTCCCTTCGAATAAGCTTCCGCTATTCGACGATCGTCCGGGAACTCCTGTAGAATTGGAATGTTCTCCGTCTCGCAGTATCTGTGAACTCGATCGTCTCCAATTCCGATTCGGTTAATAACCACCCCAAACGGAATTTTCAATTCCCTGACTGCATCCACGGCGAATTTCAGATCATATAGCCCGAAAGGGGTAGGCTCGGTGACCAACAGCACGAAATCCGTCCCCCGAATCGCGGCGATCACTGGGCAGGATGCGCCCGGCGGGGCATCCAATATGGCGAACGATCCGCGATTTAATTTGGCTTTTACCGCGCGTATGAGCGGGGGAACCAGCGCTTCGCCGACATCAAGTCGGCCCTGAATCAGGGTGATCTCCCCATTCTTGATGGTTTCAACGACGCCAATACGTCTGTCCCTTTCGCTTATGGCCTGACGAGGACATATCAACGCGCAGCCGCCGCACCCGTGGCACAGTTCGGGGAAGATTAATGGAGTAGTTTTCGGCAACGCGATTGCGTTAAATCTGCAGAAGCTGCTGCATTCACCGCATGCATCGCAGAGTTTTTCATCCACCTCAGGAATAGGTATGGCGGCGATCTCAATAGAATGGATCTTGCCCTTTAGAAACAGATTGACGTTGGGCTCTTCCACGTCGCAATCGAGAAGCTGAACGCCCCCGCCAAACACTTGCGCCAGATTCACAGCGATGGTGGTCTTGCCAGTGCCCCCTTTTCCCGAGGCTACGCCCACTACCATAAGGCCGCCTTCAATGGCTCGATGCTGAATCTCGTTTTGATCCGCCCTATAACCCTAAAAAAGCCGCTTCCCACGACGAGGTCTTGCAGAGTTTTTTCGCCGAGTCGGTGATCGCTTGCGGAGAAAATGCCGCCCGGCTTCAAGAGTCGGCTGGATTCTGCAAATACGGGCTGCGGTTCATCGATTTCATGAAGTACATCATAGAGCAAAGTCGCGTCAATGCTGCCCCGGGAAAGATTTTTAATCCGGTCGCTGGAAATCGGATGTGCGTTTTCGAGGCGGCGGCGGCGCGCGGCACATCCCGTCGTCTTGGGAGCCAACGGATTAGTATCGACCGCAAATACCACGCCCTTCGGCCCGACCAATTTTGCAGCCGCCAGAGAGAAGCTGCCGGGTCCGCATCCGAAATCCAGTACAGACATGCCCAATTGAATGCCGATATCGCGGAGTATCCCGGCCGGAGGATGTAACAAATCGCGCAAGCGGAATTCCAGGGCCATTAAACGGAAGGAAAACCCACTTTGTTTCTTAACTTGCATGTTTACCATATGATAAACCTACGAACCGATGTCGCTCTCATTGCGGAATTTGCGTCTTCCCCGTTTTAACGCTGTCTCATTGTCCACCTCATCCTGCCAGCCGTTGCTCGTGGTTTCAATACAATCGAACCTCGCGACATAAGGCTTGATATCCAGAATGGGAGTGCCGTCCAGGATATCAACGCCCTGGAGATAGAGTATATTGCCATGGCGACGGACTAACTCCACGATACTCAGGCCGATGGCGTTAGGGCGACTTGGAGAACGCGTTGCGAAGATGCCCCGCTCAACGTCTTGAAGAAACGGTTTGACCGTCAGTCTTGACTGTCCGGTTCGGTGAAAGTGGTAAAGCAGGTAGATATGCGAGAATCCATCCAGGTCCCGCAATCCTTCTGCGAACTCCTGGAAGATTTCCGCCCGCCCCTCGCAACTGCCGGCGTACAGCGGCTGAATAGGCGTATCGTCCATGGAGACGTGCTCGCTATGAACAACGCCAATTGGTCTGTAAATGATGTCCGACAGGCTCATGCCCAATGACTCTCCATATCTGCGGCCCGGGCCTCGGAAAGTTTTCCCGCGCGGTATTGCTCGAGAGCCTGAGCTACCGTCGGGGCATTGGTGCTGAAGATCTTAATGCCGGCGGCGGAAAGCACTTGAAAGGCTTTGGGCCCGCAATGCCCGGTTACGAGACTTTGCGCCCCAGTTCGGGCCACGGTTTCGGCTGACTGAATTCCCGCACCCTGAACCGCATTCAGATTTTGTTGGTTGTCGATTATCGTGAAGGTGTCCGTGTCCAGATCATAAACGAGAAATTTCGGGGCCCGGCCGAAGCGACTGTCCGGCGGGGCCTCAAGATCGTTCCCAGACGTTGCAAACACTATTTTCATACGATTCCTTTCATTCAGTTATAGTCCGCCTTGATCAGAGGCGACTCGTCAATAAGCGGCTGGATCATTTCCGCTATTGCGCCCTCCCGCCAGAAGGGCAGTTTAGTGTGGATGTCCATATATTTTTGTGGGATGGGATGAGTGCCTATAACCACCGACAAACCGTAAGCTGATTCGATGAAAGCTTTGAATTGCCGAATAAAAGGGCATGACGGGTAACCCACTACCAAACCAGTAGCCAGATGAATTACTTCAGCTCCGTTCTTCTTCATCTCCTCCGGCACATATTCCATATTGCCGCCCGGACAGCCGCCGCAGGTCGAGTAGCCGACGATTTCCACATGTTCTTCGGGAGCGTAGATTGAAAACGCCCCATGCCGTTCCCGCAGCGCCCGGAAACATTTGCCGCCTCCACAATTACCGTAGCGAGCACAGATGATGATTCCGATTCTCTTCATTCCCGATTTATTCCTCTCATTGAGAATCTCGCCGAACTGTCCAGCAAATCAGTGGAACATTGGCATAGCTCCAGCGCTGTCAGGATTTCGCGATCGAGCTAAATATCGTTTCCAGGTCCTCCAATTCCGCTTGAAGGTCTTCCTCGTGTTCCACCTCGTCATTCAGAATCTGCAGCGCAACATTGAATGTCACCGGATCTTTGCTCATCGTGAGTTTAACCAAATTCTGGTAGATGCCGATCGCGCATTGCTCGCCTTTGATATTTTGTTTGAGGATGTCCTTTACGAAAGAGCTATCCGGGGCATCGTACCCGCAGTTGCTATGGCTATACCATTCTCCAGGCTTGGTCAGTGGAGTGCCACCGAGCTGGATAATCCGCATTGCCAGCATATCGGCATGCCGAAGCTCGTCAGCCGCGTGCTGTGTTAATTCCGCGATGACTGCTTCCTTCATCGCTCCCTTTACCACTTTTGCGCCAATCCAATACTGATAATAAGCCAACCATTCGTCGGAAAAAGCCTTATTAAGAAGCTCGACAAGCTGCTTGACATCCAGTTCAACTATCTCAATTCCTTTGGTTCCCATTTGACACTCCTCATCACGAAAAAGTCGCTGATTGTCTTGACAATTTTCCCGCACGTCAGCAGCCGGGATCAATAAACCGACACGGCTGTTGTGCGCTTGATGTCGACAGCGGTCACTCCGCGACGATTCCGCCATCGAATTTTGAGAGGCGCTTTTTGATGGATTTCAGTTCCATCTCCAGAGCCTGGGCCTGGCTTCTGAGCGCCCGTTTCTCAATCTCCGGATCGGACTCCCTGTATGGCGCTGCAAACCGGCTGAACCGCGACCAGGCCGGCTGGCCGGTGGCATAAAACCAATGTCGCCATCCACGACCACCGCCGCCACCAAATCCCCGGCCCCTTCCGAAACCCATTCCGAAGCTTGGCCATGGAGCG
>CAZDAH010000087.1:2824-7598 GCA_964503405.1 uncultured Ignavibacteria bacterium | reverse complement strand
CGGGATTCGTATATCCCGGCATCTCAAAACCGGCACAGTATCCCGCCGCGCGGCCGCTTCTGGATCCCATTCCCAAAGGTCCTGTTCTATCTCCTCCAGGCATGAAACACTCTCCTTACTATCATTTTCTTGTCATGGCAATCCCACAGGCCGGGCATTGCTTCTGCGCACATTTTATACCCAGTAAATGCGACTCGCGATGCCCGCATTGTGGGCAAACACAGTAGCCTTGTGGTCCCGCCGCCAGAGGACCACCCATGCGGCCCATTCCCCGACGGCCCTGATCACGGCCACGACCACGGCCGGCTCCCGATCCACCGCCTTTCGTTCCATTCACAATTTTATCCTCCTCATTAAGGTTCAAGTCCCGATTGCGTCGACGACCCAATCCCAGGCAACCCGGCATGGCGAATACTCCGGCGTCAAGCCTGCCCTCAAGCCAGGCCTGAATCACTTTTCGCAGTTCCCCGGCTACGAACGGAATAATGCAGATTCTTCGCATGGATATCATGTCTCGCATGGGACGGGATATTGCTCCACAGACCAGTGTGCCGATATCCAGGTTCGAAAGGAGAAGCGCTCTTTTTGCCGGCTCCTCTTCCGCCAGTTCCTGCAGAATTTCCCGAACGACCTTTCCAGATTCCACCTCGACGATGTGGAGTTGACGTGCGACATCGAAAACAGGTGCGATTCGCTCATTCCACTTCGAAAAAGCGGCTTTTGTTGTCAGTGGCTTTTCCATTTTTATGACTATTATTCTCTGCAAAGTCCATGCCCATTGGCCAGTGATGGCGGTGCATCTATAACATATTGTATGGTATTGTATTACGGTGCGGGATTGTAATAATCCATGAGTCTTAAAGTAGCATTAATGCGACCTCCGGCGAAAAAATGGGCGCGAAAATGCTACTTATCTAAGGTCTGTTGGAAAATACTCTTTTGGCCGGAAAATGAATATGAAGCTTCTTCATTTTTCGAAAAAGAGTGCTCTTATGGATTCCAAGATCCCTGGCTGCGGCCAGGCGGTTGCCGGAATTCCTTTCCAGGGCCACTTGTATAGATTGAGCGTCCACCAATCCCCTCGCGGTTCTGATATTCGTCCACTGATGGTCTTTTAGGGCACCCGACGTTAATTCCTCGGGCAAGTGCTCAATGCCGATGAGGCCGTTTTTGCAGAGAATAAACGACCGCTCAATGCTATTTTCCAGTTCGCGAATGTTCCCCGGCCAGTCGTGGGCCATGAGAAGCGAGAGGGCTTCCGACGAAATTCCTTCGATTGATTTTTGCTGCAGATCGTCGAATCGTTGAATAAACTGATCCAATAGGAGGGGGAGGTCCTCCTTTCGCTTGCGAAGAGGAGGCAGTTCTATGCGAACTACATTTATACGATAGTACAGATCATCTCGGAATAAACCCTGGCGCATCTGCTCTGCGAGATCTTTATTGGCGGCCACTATGATACGTACGTCGGCTGATTCCGAACGGGTCGCTCCCAACGGCTCATAGGAGCGATTTTGAAGCACGCGGAGGAGCTTCACCTGGAGCGCCGGTCTGATCTCGCTGATCTCGTCCAAAAATAAAGTCCCGCCCCTGGCTATCGCAAATCGCCCAGGCTTATTCCTGTTGGCTCCGGTAAAGGCTCCCGCCCTGTAGCCGAACAGCTCCGATTCCAATAGCGTATCCGGCAGCGCTCCGCAGTTGACCGCCACGAATGGCGCATTGCGACGCGGGCTCAGGTCATGGATTGTCTGGGCCATCAATTCCTTGCCGGTCCCGGTCTCACCCTGAATCAGCACGGTGCTGGGACTATCCGCTATGGCTGGAAGCACCTCGAATATCCTCTGCATCAAAGGGCTTCGGCTGACCAGGTCGCCGACTCGATAACGACCCTCCAGCTCTTTGCGCAACGCCTCGATTTCACTCAAATCGCGAAATGTCTCGGCTCCGCCTATTATATTACCTTCAACATCGCGCAGCACGGCTGTGGAGACGCTTATTGGAATACGCATCCCCCTGGCATTGATGATGTACCCCGTTTTGCCGATGATCGATCGCTTTGTTTTAAGCGTCTGCCTCAGAGCGCACTCCACCTCGCACATGCTGGAACGGAACACGTCGCAGCAGCGCCGGCCGATAGCCTCCTTACGCGAAACGCCGGTGATCTTCTCAGCGGCACGGTTGAACGATGTAATGTGCCAATCCGAATCGACCGTGAAGACGCCATCTGAGATGCTCTCGAGGATGGCTTCTGTCGATGAAATGCCGGCCGCGTTTGCTTTTTTCTTGCGGCCGTCAAGTTTCCTTGCCATTTGACCTGCGACTTTCTCTTCTCAGAATATACTCGAATTTCTGTCTCCATGCAACTAAAGCCCGCGTTTCGATTTTTATAGATCAGTCAAATTAATTGTGTAAAATAGCATATTGGTTTTCTTCCTTACGGTTATCCAGCTCGTAGCCACTATTCCATAGATGATTCTGTCAACGCTTTTGGCGTTGACGAACTTGCAGAAGGGTTTGATTCTCCTTTCCAGTTCCTCCAGATAGCGCTCCAGGGGATTGTTGGTTTTTATCTGAGACCATAAGCTCCTGGGAAATTCCAAATAGGTCAGGGTTTGTTCGAACCGCCACATAAAACTCCTGACTGCTTTGGCCTCGCGATGCCTCCATTTGGCTTTGAAATATCTTAATCTCTCCCTCAGCTCCTTCTCGGTCTCGGCTCGATATATGGCCGCCGCGTCTTTGCCGCTCTGGGAATCGATAACGATTTATTGCATGCACAATTTCTATCATACCGGGACAGGTCATGTACAATCGCCGCGGCGTGGGTAAGAAATGGCCGTTTGGAGGATAATTGTAAAACAGTAGGTCATTTACCGCCGGAACTTGAAATGATCGGCCTTAATCCCCGGAGGTCCTAGCCGCAAAGAGAGATATACCGTCTATAACAATAAACCTACCGCCCTGCCGGCGGGCAGTATTGGCAGGGCTGGAATTCCGGCTGGCCGAAGGAGAGTCTCTGGTAAGCCACAACAACGTCGGCGACATTGAAGGCGCAGGTGTTGTTGACATCCATGGCCACCGCCCAATCATTACCCGAGCCGGGCGGGCATTCGCAGATCAACGCCCCCTCGGGCGAACCTGTCGATAGATATGAAAAGGATTGGACTATATCGGCCACGTTGAATTGCAGGCTGCCGTTGAAATCGCCGGGGACGTAAAAGTCGTCGCAGGGAAACCCGCAGTTGGCGCCGAAAGCGCCTATATTGGCTCCGCCTTCTCCGGCGCCGAAACAGCAGGATTCAGCGTCAAGGTAGAAATCGCCGCTCTCGGGGTCGCAGAATTGAGGGTCGCAGTCGATATTGCCGGTTCCCTCCCAGCCGCCCTGAATATCGGAGTAGATTAGGATCGGAATGGGCCCCTGGTAAACTAAGTTAGAATCGGCCCCATTGCCCCAGATAATGGAGTTGACGATATTCAGATCTGAGTTCTCGTTGTAAACACCGGATCCGAATCTACTCGTATTCCCGAAAATTGTATTGCCGCTCAACTGAGCCGTGCATTCCCCAAAACAAATTCCCCCTCCTATCCCCCACGTGGCTGTATTTTGGACAATCGTATTGCCCAAAATCTGAGGCGAAGAAACGCCAAAACAAATACCCCCTCCAATACCATAGAAGCCACCCGTAGCTGTGTTGTCTTTTATCACATTACCGATAATGACAGACTCGGAATTCAAGCCGTAAATCCCGGCGCCCGCACCCGCTTCCCCATCTGCTATGTTATTTTTGATCATATTGTTTTCAACACGAGGGCTGGAATTTTCGATATATATCCCGCCGCCTGACGGAGAGCCGATTCTGTAACTTGCATAATTATCGCGAATGATATTATTACGTATAACAGGGTTAGAATTAGCGCCACAATATATACCACCTCCGTGGAGACCTGTCCTCCCGTTCATGATAGTTAAACCGGTAATCACCGTGGTATTGTCTTCGCCGTTCTCGAATCTCACCACTGTCCCAGATGAATCGCCGTCAATTATAGAATTTGAGATATAGCTCGTATCTCCCGTAGTCAGAAACAACGAACCCAGCACGATATTGTGCCCGTTGAAATTGATATTCTCCACGTACGTGCCGGGCTGAACCAGCACGGTGTCGCCGTTGGAGGTCGCGTCTATCCCCTGCTGGATGGTGGGGTAATCGGCGGGGATGTTGATGGTTGCCGTTGAAGCGGCTGAGGCTATAATGATAAACATAGGAAGAGAAATGCCAACAGTGATGATTGTCTTCATTTTTGCACTTCCGGTTCAGCGCTACGACATTAAAATATTGGATAAAAGTCCTTGTTGTCAAGATATTTCTGAGGATTCGTGCTGGAAATTAACCGGGGTTTTGTTATAGCTGCGGCCAGACAGGCTGGCCGCCTACAAATTTGGGAATGCCGTGTCTAACCTGGTTGTGTAGGTGATAAACCCGACCTACTGGTCTGATAGGATCTTCACCAGAAGTTTTCTATTGCGCGGCCCGTCGTATTCGCAGAAATAGATCCCCTGCCAGGTTCCAAGTAGAAGACGGCCGTTGCTTATAAATATCGTTTCGGAAAATCCGGTCAGGCTGGCCTTGATATGCGCGTCGGAATTCCCCTCAGAATGGGCGAATCCTGCTTGTTGCGGGATCAGCTTTTCGAGATAGCCGAGGATGTCGCTTTTTACCGACGGGTCGGCGTTCTCGTTGATGGTAACGGCGGCGGTGGTATGCGGGACGAATAA
>CAZDAH010000087.1:1453-2814 GCA_964503405.1 uncultured Ignavibacteria bacterium | reverse complement strand
ACGAATAACAGGACGTAACCGTCCTTTACGCCCGAATCGTCGATCAGCTTTTGGATCCTCGCTGTTATATCGACAAGCTCGTTGCGCCGGCCTGTCGTTATATCGATCTGAACAGGCTTAGACATCAATACCCACCAGGGCTTCGGCGAAACGGCGGGGATCGAACGGCAGAAGATCGTCCTGCTTCTCCCCCACGCCGACATATTTTATGGGAATAGCGAACTCCTCGACCGCGGCCACAAGCACGCCCCCCTTGGCGGAGCCGTCGAGTTTTGTTACCACGATTCCAGTCAGCCCGGCCGCCTCGTTGAACAGGCGAATTTGGGAAAGAGCGTTCTGGCCGGTGGTGGCGTCCATAACCATTAATACTTCATGCGGGGCGCCGGCCATCGCTTTGCCCACGGCCCTTTTTATCTTCTTCAGCTCTTCCATGAGATTCATCCTGGTCTGCAAGCGTCCGGCGGTATCGATAATGACCATCGATAAGCCTCTGGAAATCCCGGCCTTGACCGAGTCGAAGGCGACGGCCGCGGGATCGGAGCCGCTTCCCTGCCTGATAATATCAGCGCCGACCAGTTTGGCCCAATAGGACAGCTGCTCGCCTGCGGCCGCCCGAAACGTGTCGGCGGCGGCGAGCAAGACCTTCCCGCCCGCTTGTATCTCGTAACGCGCCAGTTTGGCTATAGTAGTGGTTTTGCCGGAGCCGTTGACACCGACCACAAGTATCACCTGCGGTTTATGTCTTTCGGATTCGGGCGGAGCCGGTGAAAACCGGGCGGCAATTATGTCGGCCAACGATTCTTTGACCGGCTTGTCGACCCGGATATTGCGCAACTCGGAAATTATCCGCCTTGACGCGGCCGCGCCGATATCGGCAAGTATCAACGCCTCCTCGAGTTCGTCGAAAGCGCCATTATCGAGTTTGCTTCCGCTTAATATCGATTTTAATCCTGTTACGCTGCCGCTTAGCATCTGCCGGGTCTTGCGCAGACCGCGGCTGAACTTATCGAGCATTCAGTTCTCTATCGCCGTTTCCGTTGCCGTCGAACCTGACCGAGACCACCTTCGATACCCCGGGCGTTTGCATGGTAACGCCGTAGAGTATATCGGAGGCCTCCATGGTCAATTTGTTATGTGTGATTATAATGAATTGCGTATTTTGCGAGAACTCCTTGATCAGCTTCAAAAAGCGCATAAGGTTGGCGTCGTCCAGCGGCGCGTCGACCTCGTCGAGGATACAAAACGGGCTGGGCTTGACAAGGTAAATGCCGAAAAGAAGCGAAATTGCCGTCAGCGCCCGTTCTCCTCCGGAAAGCTGAGTTACCGCCAGCATTCTCTTGCCGCCGGGACGGGCTGCAATC
>CAZDAH010000087.1:0-1443 GCA_964503405.1 uncultured Ignavibacteria bacterium | reverse complement strand
TCTTAATGGGGCTTTCCAGAGGATTGGACGGATCCTCGAGCTCGACTTTCGATTCGCCCCCCTCGAACAGCGAAACGAAGACGCTCTCGAAATTATCGCTTATCTTTTGGAAAGTTTCATTGAATCGGTTCTCGGCCGTGGCGTTGATTCTGATAATAGCCTCCTGCAGCGACGATTTCGCCTGCAGAAGGTCGTCCCTTTGACGCACGAGGAAGTTCAAGCGGTCGTTTTCGCGTTCGTAATCTTCGGCGGCCATGAGGTTGACCGGCTCCATTCTCTTCAGGCTCTCCCGTATATTCTGCGCCTTGATTTCCATGGATTCGATTGTCCGATCGTCAGGCAGGGCCGCGGGCTCGATAACCGTGATTCCGAATTCGAGGCGAATCCTTTCCACAGCCGATCTTCTGGCCGAATTCAGCTCCATGAACCTCATGTCGAGATCATGCAGATCCGATACCAATGCTTCCTTTTCTTTGCGTTTCAGGGAAATTCGATCTTCGAATTCCGATATGTTTTCCATCAGTACCGTGACTCTGCCGTTAATCTCGTTCAAATCGGACTTGAGCTCGTTGCGTTCGGAGAAACAGGTATCGAGTTGTGCTTTCAGCCTCTCGATATTCTCTTTGGACTGGGAAACGGTATTCTCCGCCATCGAAATATTGTTCTTATTCGATTCGATCATCCGAACGGCCTCGGAGCAAAGTTCCTCGTTATGATTCATATCGGATCGCAGTTTATTCGAATAACCGTCCAACTCGACACTCCTGATCCTGGCGGCAGTCAGCCTGGTTTCCAGTTCGCGAATGGACGCGCGCAGCCGGTCGACGATCCCGGACGCGTCCTTGAGAATCCGGCCGGCCCGATCGGAATCCTCAGAGTATTCGGACTGCCTGATTTCAAGCACTTTCGAACGGGCCAGGAGACGTTCCCGCTCCGATCGGAGGCGCTCGGCTTCGCTTTTGGCGGATGAATAGCGGTTTTCTTTCTCTTTGAAGTCGAATCTCAACTGGTTTAATTCAGCGTCAAGACGATTATATTCGTCCTCGAGATCGCTGGTGCGCCGCTCCAGGCCACTTATCGTCCCCTCGATATTATCCTGCGATTGCCGGTTTGCCTCGATGCTCGCCTCGAACTGTTGAATTTGATTAGCGGTAGTGTCGAGCTTCTCCCTGACCGCCGCCAGGTCCTGACGGCGTCCCAACACTCCCTCCGAGATTTTTCCGCCGGAGACGACTGCGCTCATAGACCATCCGTTTGAGCACCAGCATACTGTCGCCCAGGTTGGTGACGCCCAGCATGTTCGCCAGACCCTCGGTATACAGGGGGCCGCCGCGACGGTAGTCGCGCCCGCGCTCCAGGCATCCCTCTATGAACAGGGATTTGAAGAAGTCAGGATAGTGCTGGGCCACCACAGCGTAGCGGCGGTTGAGCGCCTCCGTGGTG
>CAZDAH010000086.1:4875-13251 GCA_964503405.1 uncultured Ignavibacteria bacterium | reverse complement strand
AAAAGGAGATATCCGTAACGATGCTGGGCCTCGACATCGTCGGGAAGAAGTTCGGCGATTCTGGCGGAGGTTCGGGTGGCCAGATCAATCCGCTCGGAGCTGAACAGGGCCGGCAGTATGGAACTCAGCGCGCCGACGTCGTCTCGATTGATTTGTATCAGCGACGAGTAGATGCTGTCGGCTTTGAGGGTGTCGCCGTCGGAGGCATAGAGGGCGGCCGAGGCGATGGACGGCCGCAAATCGCCGGGAGCCTCCTCCATGGCTTTTTTGTAAGCCTCATGAGCGTTCTCGTTATCTTCGGTTCTGACATAGAAGGAGGCCAGATCCATGTAGGCGCCCGCCTTATCCGCGGCGTGGCTGACCGCTTCTTTGTAATGCTTCTCGGCCCCTTTGAAATCGCGGAGGTGAAAGAGCAGGCCGGCCAGGTAAGTTCTAACCATCAACTGGCTGGGATCGAGTTCGAGGGAACGGCGGTAGAAATCGGCGGATCCGGCGAAGTCGTTGGCGAAGCGGAGGCAGTCCCCGATGAAGTTGTAATCATCGATCGTGCGTTCGGGGATCTCGGAGCGCACCACCGCGGCCTCGGTGAATTTTCTCATTCTGAAATAGACATCAGAAAGCGACCTTCGAATCTCGGCCGAGGCAGGATCGAAAATGAGGGCCTTGCGATACTCGGCGGCAGCGGACGCGTAATCACCGGACTGCTCGTACAAGTCCCCCTTGACGAAATGATCGTAAGCTCTATAGGATGAGAAGGAATCGTCCTGGCCCGATTTGTCGTCGATACGGTCTTTTTTGGCCGAACCACCGCAGGCGATTATCGTCAATAGCGGCAATATCAGAAGGAGATACCTGGTTTTCATGATTTTCCTTAAGTTAGTAATTCGCCCCTCTAAATTTCCAAGTCGATCAGTTCGAATTTTTCGGGATTATTCGTTCCCAGACCGTACTCGGCCGATCTATTGATGTATATCGGCTCTCTTTTGGAGCCTTTCAGCGGCTCCCTGCCGTTGGCCGCTCTCAAATCCTCCACAATGGCGTAACCTATCGTATCGACCGCTACGGGGTCGGTTCCGATCATTATCCCGCCGTAGTCGTCGGCCCAGGCGGGTTGGAACGCCGGCCCCCCGTGATACTGCACCTTGATGCAGTCCACCAATATCAAACGTTGCTTACCCCTTATCTGTTCCAGGCTGTTCAGGTCGGCGACGAAGGGGTCGCAGCCGTTATCGTGATATTTGTTGGGATTATGAATACAGCCGAAATTATTTTTCAAAGAGCAGGTTATCCCGGCTATCCCATGGTCCTTGAGGACGGGAATGTTGATTATCCCCCCGCAATAGTCTGTCAGAACGCGGCTCAACAGGCCGGCCACTCTTCCTTTTTCCACAAGGCTGCCGCTGTATCCGACTCCGGGGTGATCGGTTCCGAGGCAGGGCAATCCTCCCCTGGACTTGATTTCGAATCCCGTTCCCTCGAGTTCCCTGTCGGAGCGGTCCCAGACAATTTGTTTTTTTTCGGGAATGCCCGAATCGGAAAGCAGCCCCGATAAGAGGGAGACCAGTTCGGGCCTCGTGGACATGCCCCTGCCCCCCAGCGTGTTGACTTTCATTCCGACAGTATCGCTGTCCTTGAGGAGATCACTCAGGTAGGCCTGAGGATCAGCGTCGCAAAACCTCCGTATCGCCGTTTCCATCATCCGATAAAGTATGCCGCGGTCGATTCGGCCGTCCCGAAGGCAGACGCGGCTCGAGCGAATCCTGACCACCCTGGAGTTGCCGGCATCCATGGATATTAAATATCCTCAGGGGCAACATATTGTCAACCGATATTGACAGTCATCCTGCAAAGCCGGGATAAAAAAGACCCCGGGGCTCGGGGTCTTTGGCGCTTATCGTGAAATGAGAAATTTATCTATCGCGGCGGCTTTTCTTGTCGGGAGTTTTGGCAGCGTCCTTTTTTGACGGTTCCGATTCGCGAGGACGTTCCCTGACTTTTTCCTTCATCTTGACTTTCACGGTTTGACGCTGGTCGATCTTATCGTTGATGCCGTCGCTGTTCTCGTCGATGAACTTATCCTCGCGCTCCGGCTGTATGACCTCGGGACGATTCCCCGGGGCGCGGGACGGCTCCCCTTTTTCGACGTTACCTTCCTGGCGTTGTTCCTGATGCTGATCGGCCGCCTGAACACCGGCCGACTGCTGTTTGTTTTTCTTCTCCACCTTGCGCACCGCAAGAGCGGGAGAGGGGGCGACGATCAGCAAAGCCAGCAATATCGCGAGCGATTTCATCGGTTGCTCTCCCTTCTCGACGATTTCTTGGTCGATCTCTGAGTACTTTTGGCGGACGATCTTTTCGAGCTTTGGCTGCTTTTCTTCAGGCCCGATCCGGACGATTTCGAGGACTTGTCGTCGTTTTGCCCGATCGATTCAGGACTTTTGCGTTCTTTTTCGGCCTCTTTCCTTACCGATTTGCGATCCCTGTCCGTGTCGGAGGGGGATTTCGGGACCACCGGAATATAGCGGGTGTCGATATCCTCGCGCGATATTTTTTTGGAGTCATCGCGAATTCGCTCGGAGGGGGGATCTGTCGACGTCGGCCGCTTTTCGGATTCGACTCGCCTGCGCTCTATTTCACGCGCCTCGATTTCCTGCCTGGTCCTTCTTTGTTCCAGGGCTCTTACTCTATCTTCGCGCGGCGATTCGGCACGCACTTTCTTTGCCAACGGCGAATCGGCGGAGATTATGCCGCGTTTTTCGAAATCACGGATGACGTGAGTCGGGAGCGTCCGGGAGCGAACCCGTTTTTCGCCCTGGGAGCGAATGGCTTTTTCCCTGAAATCACCCTCATTGCGGTATTTCTTCTCCAGCGGACGCCATTCCCCGAAGGAGCTGCGGCGGCGGCGATAATCCTTGAAGCCGTCATCGATACGGGCGTCGATATAATACCGCTGTGTACCGGAGACATGGAAGTACCGCTGGTAACACGGATATCCGCCGTAATAGATCCAGAGCCAGTGTTCGCCGATGTAGATTCGGGGCACCAGAATGGGGGCGATCCCGAAATAGATCCCGTCGATCCAGATTTCGGCGCCGGGGAAATTGCACCCGATCCAGACCGAGCCGACATAATAAGGATCGTAGTCCCAGTAGCGGTATTGGCGGTGATGCCGATAAGCGGAATCGACGTAGAACCTCGTGTGATCGACCGAGTAATCCTCTCTGGCGATACGGCTGTTGACATAGAAAACGAAGTCGTCGATATCGCCGCGCATGTTGGTGACGAAATAGTCGCTGTCGTAGTATTCCGGATCGCCGTATTCGTAGCCGATATAGCGTATGAAGTCGGGGGGATTGAGATAGTTATGGGAGGCCACGGCGAAAATATGCTCGGTGCCGGATCGTCCGGATATCTCCAGGGTGTAATCACCGTAATAGTCAGGGATGCGATAGACCTCTCCCCCCCTGACGTAGGCGCTGTTGTAGTAGTTGGAGGGGAATAAAATAGTAATCTCCCCGGAAGGGTCGATGTCGTAGACGACCGCGTAGCAGTCCCGGTCGGCCCTGAAGTACACGGCAATATCCTCTCCGTAGTAGTAGGTGGCGTCGTAACCCTTGTTGGTCCAGACCTCGATATCGGGGCCGTTGCCATAGCTGCGGGAGTAGCGGTCAGCCGCCGCGGGCAGAGCGAAGCAGACCACTATCGCCGTTATTATCGTCTTGTGTAAGTATCTCATCGAAATCACCGCCTTTTCCATAATGATTCGATCGAATCATCCGGTCAGCTTCTCGACCGTTTTTCTTTCTCGTCTTTTTCCCGGGATTTTTTCTCTTTTTTCTCCCGTTTTTCCTGCTCTTGTCTATGCTCACGTTCCTTCTTTTCACGGGCATGGTCATATTTAGTGAAACTGAACTGCTCGTGCTTCTTGTGATGGTGAGGGCGATATTTGTAGCCGCCCTCGACCACGATGATATCGTAATGATCGCAGCGGGTGTAAACCTTATGCCAGCGATTCGGCCGGTGGCAATCGTAGCAGTAGCCCGGCGTATGGGGCCGGCTGCGGGCCACGAAAATGAACCCGCAGCCTGAAGCAAACAGCGAACCGACTGTTATTAGAATTATCAGAATTCTCGTTTTCATTATTGGGCTCCTTCATAATCGGATGAAATCACGATGGAGCGCGGATCAATTTTCAACTCGCGGTTACCGGGATCCACCTGGTATCCCCAATCGAAAATCATGATGTTATCGGGGAAGGTATCCAGAAGGGTCACGCGGACTTTTATGTAGTGATCGTCCCACGTATAGACCACGTAGGTATGTCCGGCGATGGCCTCTATATAATCATACTGAGACCAGCCGTCCTCGGGGGCATAGGTGATATCGTCGAAACTATCGGTATACCCCATATCCTGGATGTACCTGCCATTGTATCCGAGCCAGACGAAGAAGCCGGGAATGGAGAGATCGGCGTCATACTCGAGGAATATATCGCACCTGGTCAGATCGAAGGGCACGGCCTCTTCGCGGGAGAAATCGAAACCGGAGGAGTTGACGTGAGCCGGGTCGTTGAAATCGAAAATGATCTCGTCGAAACCCTCGGGCCGCGGCGTATCGAACGCGAACTCATAATCGAACGAGGCGTCGGATTCGTTGCCGTCCCGATCGAATGAACTCACGCCGTAATAATAGGTCTCCCCATTGGCGACATCGATATCCTCATAGCGCGTATCGTCGCTCCCCACGGTGCCGACATGATAATACTCGATATCGTTGATGCTGCGCCAGATCCTGAAACCATCGAGGTCCGGGACGCCGATTATAGGCTGCCAGTCGACCCAGACGAAACCGTCGCCGGTGGTGGTGGTGACTCCCACGGGCACCGGGGGCGGGGTATTATCATCGCCCACTACATAGGTAGTCGAGCGCCGGTCGCAGGCGGTTAGAGTCAGAAGCGATACGAAGGCTATCGCCGATATCATCCAGTATTTTTTCCATTCCACGTTTCTCATTGCCTTCTCCTTTCGCGTCATTCCCTCTCTAAATAGTATCAATAGCCATGCCAAGTGGACGTCACTGTAAGTCATTGAAATATAATGAGATGATTTTCGGCCAAGAGGGCGAAAAATCAAGTTGCGCACAATAATTGTTCACAGGCGAAACCGTATTGTGCGTCAGATTTCTATGTTGTATTTACTGATTTTGAGGCGGATGGTGTTTCTATGGATTCCCAGAAGGTCGGCGGCGTCCTTGAGACTTCCGCCGGTTCTTTTCAGGGCCTCGATGATATTTCGTTTTTCCAAGTTTTCGAGATTCAGGTTATCGCCGATTTCCGACTCGGCCGATGCGCTGCGGCTGCTTATGAACGGGTCGATATCGTCGACGTCGATAACTTCGCCGAGGGACAGGACTATAGCCCGCTCGATGAGATTCTCCAGCTCTCGCACGTTGCCCGGCCAACGGTGATTGAGGATAAGATCTTTCGCTTTCGGGGTTATGCCGGAGACGCTCTTGTTATTCTTCCTGTTGTAGATTTCAATGAAGTGCTCCACAAGGGGAAGAATATCCTCTCTGCGATCACGGAGAGGCGGTATATTGACGGGCACGACGTTAAGGCGGTAATATAGATCTTCGCGAAATTTTCCCTCGGCGATGGCCGACTCGAGGTCGCGGTTGGTGGCGGCGAGGATGCGAATATCGACGGTGATATCCTTGGCGCCTCCCAATCTTTGAAACGAGCGGGACTCCAGGACGCGCAGAAGTTTTGCCTGAATAGCCTGGGAGATATCGCCGATTTCATCCAGGAAGATGGTGCCTTTGTCGGCCAACTCGAATCGTCCAAGATGGCGGGAGATCGCGCCGGTAAAGGCTCCGCGTTCATGACCGAATAGTTCCGATTCCAGCAGGGTTTCGGGAAGCGAAGTGCAGTTGACAGCCAAGAACGGGCCTTTTGCCCTGGGCGAGGCGAAATGGATGGCCCGAGCCACGAGCTCTTTTCCAGTACCGGATTCGCCTCGAATCAGGGCGGTGGCATCCGATTGAGCGACCCGCGAGACGTCGGCCATCAGCTTTTTGATGATTTTTGATTCCCCGATGATACCGTGGGGCTGATCGACCTCTTCGAGTTTACGTTTGAGATACCTGTTTTCGGCGATAAGCCGATTTTGGCGGCCGATCTTCTCGACAATAAGATCCAAATGCTCCAAATCGATAGGTTTGAGCAGATAGTCGAAGGCGCCCGCTTTCATGGCCTCGACCGCCGATTCGACAGTTCCGTAAGCGGTCATGACGACGATGGCCAGATCGGGGTAGATTTGCAACGCTTTTTTGATGAAGGCCAGGCCGTCCATGCGGGGCATGCGCATATCGACGAAAGCGGCTTCGGCGCCCTGGCTTTGCAGACGCTCGATTCCCTCCTGGCCGTCGGCGGCAGCGGCGACAACATGCTTGCGTTTGCGAAGATAATCGGCCAGCAGATCGCGTTGATGGGATTCGTCGTCGATGACCAGCAGCCTCATGGCAGGCTCCTTTGAGCCGGGAAAATGAGATCGACGCGGCATCCTCTGCCGGCCGATGATTCAATCAGGAGCTCTCCCCCGTGATCGGCCAGAATGCTCGATGTTGTAGCCAGACCCAGTCCGGTTCCGCCGTTCTTGGTCGTATGAAATGGCTTCAAAGCCGCGGAGGCGTCTTCGATGCCGGGGCCGTCGTCGATTACAGAGATCCTGATTCGTTCACCGAGTCTATCGCTGATTATGGAGATATTTCCTCCCCGGCTGACCGCCTCCAGGCTGTTTTTGACCACGTTCATCAGAGCCTGAGTGATGGCATCTTTATCAATCTCGGCTTCGATCTTCCCTCCAGGCTCCCAGGCGATCGAGATCCCCAGAGCGCGGGCCTGATCGCGAAAGAGATCGATCACGGTCGAGATCAGATCATCGAGATCGGAAATTACCAATTTCGGTTTGGCGGATCTGGCCACAGTGAGGAATTTATCGACTATCGAATTCAACCGTGAGATCTCCATCTTGAGGCCGTCGAGGAACGACTCATACTCAGCCTGCCCCTGGCTGGGCTTGATTTCGGCCTTCATTCGCTGAATGGTCATCCCAATGGCGTTCAGGGGATTTCGGATTTCGTGGGCCATGGAGGCGGCCAGAGCCCCCATTTCGGAGAGTCTTTGGCGAGACTCGGCGATTTGCCCCAACTTTCTCACGTCGGTAATATCCTGGGCGATGGCGATAGCGCCCATGACCGTGCCGGCCGAGGAGATAAGCGGGGTAGTTGTCACGAAGAACCGGCGTCCCGAATCGCCCATGCCGCTTTCAAATCCGGCCGTTCTTCCGCTTTCGAGAACCTGGCCTATATGGAAGGGGTCATCCGGAAACGTATCGTGATATTTGGCGGCGGTTTGCGGATTCAAGCCAAAGAGATTCAGGGCGGAAGAGTTTATGTCGGTGACATTCAGCGAAAAGTCCACCGCCACCACCGGTCCCGGAAGGGAATCGAGGATGCTGCGGCTCATGACGTTGGCCATTTGCAGGTTTTCCTTGAGGAGATCGAAATTCTGGAAGCCCACTACCGCTCCGAAACCGAGCATGCCGACGATTATCAGGGCAGCTACCACCAGCCAGACTTGTCGTTTGATGTTATCGGCAATCTGACGATAGCCGAAGAGCGATAGACCTACCCGAAAAAGACCGTCAAATTCGCCGTACTTGAATTTCCGCACCGTCTCCAGAACCTCGCGATCCTGAAAGTCGATTATTCGGCTGCGGGTGGTATCGGTGGTTTCCGAAAGGAAGGGGTCGTCGGCAATCGATTTCATGGCGGCCACTTTTTTCGAGGCGAAAACAATACCATCGACGCTTTGAAGCATGACATATTCGACGCCTGTTTCACGTCCGACCTGGTTGAGCAGATAGTACAGGCTCAGTTTTTCATTTCCGTACTGGCCGTATGTCCATTCTTTGGCAAGGAATATGCCGCTGTCGCCATCGTAGGGAAAATACCCCCAAAAATAGCGTTCACCTCCGCGGCCAACGAATTTATACAAGATTTCGGCGTCAGGCTCGATCACGAGAGTCTCGAGCCAGTTTTCTATTTCGGCGTTCGCGAATGAAGACACACCCTGGCTCGACGATAAGACAACTTTGTTGTCCTTGATAGACGAGACTCGAAGGGACCTGGAATCGCTTAACAATCCCTCGAGTAACGATTGATCCGGCTCGACATTCCGGGCTCGGTAATCGGCGACGATTTTGGAGAGCTGTTCGAGACCAATTTCAATAAAATCGTTGTCGGTCTCTATGATCATAACCGCTGATGAAATAATGGATTCGGTTAGCGCTCTCCCCTGCGCGGTCCCGGCGTCAA
>CAZDAH010000086.1:0-4865 GCA_964503405.1 uncultured Ignavibacteria bacterium | reverse complement strand
AAAGCGGCCTTCTTGCCCGCAGAGACGGAAAAATAGCCGGCCAGAATCAAAATAACTGCCAGACAGGTCAGCAGGGCGACGGTATGCCGCAGTCTCAACCCGAAGAAGAGCGCAGGTTTTCGAGGTGCATTTGAGTTCATCAATCGAATATTAGACCCGGAATAATATTATGTCAACCATAGAAAAACTAAACAATCGAGTCAGCGTTTCCGATATTTACTTATAAAGGAGAGAGATCATGAAAGAAATACCGAGCACCAGAGGTTTATTCGATAGTTTCAACTACGCCGAGCATAAACCCGGGCACAAGACCCGTTCGGTAACGGCGGAGCAGGTGGCCGAGGCGGAGGCCAGGATGAAGGCTCAAAGCACGTTGAGGCCCATGCTTTCGGATCACAAACACAAGACCACCAAGATCAAGATCTCAAACGATTTGATCGCCTGATTCTTCGATCAGACAGACACTTCATAAGACGGAGTCTGGGGGGACAGGATGCCTTTGCCGGGTCTTTTGGATCATCAAAAGAGGCAATACTGTCAAACTGTGTTGACGAGATTCCGAATATGTTGTCAAAAACCGCTTGACAATCTGCAGATTCTTAAATAATTATCCGGCTGTATAAGGGTGAAATTCAAACCTGGGTAGTTTCAGCCCCCCTCTACCCGAGTATTGTTTCGCCCTTATGCTTTTTTATGAAAGAACCCTGATATGGTTCGAAAAAATCCATCCTTTGGGACCCATAGAGAGCTCGACGCGATATAAACCGGGTTCTTTCAGGGGCGCCTCGAATTTATCTCCGGAGAAGCTCTCTAGAGGCTGTCCATCCTTGACGACTTTGATTTCAGCGTCAAGAGGGGAACTGACAAATAATTTCAAATCGTCGGAAAATCGCGCCGAATCGCCCATTTGATAAATTACGCCCCGTCCCATGGCGTTGAAGCGAAAACCGCCGGCGTCGCCCCACCTGAAATTGGAGACGAAGACGCGGCAATTTTTGATGGCCTCGAAAATCTGGTCTCTGGCTTGGATGATATTCGAGGACAACGGCTTTTCGAGGAGGAGGTGGGTTCTGATCGACCTGAACTGGACTTTGTAGGGGAAAATAGTCAGTCTGATGGGGCCCTTACGGTAGAGGTGCGCGTGAACGTCAGCCGAACCGATACCGGCGACTTTCTTTTTCGAGGCGACCTCGTCCCAGAGCGCCAGCGCCCTTTCGGTGGGACCGCGAAGACTGCGACGCGGGGAGATGGCCATCTTAAGCATGTTGATTCTCTTAAGCGATTCCATCCAGGCCGACATATGATTCCAGATCTCCAGGCCGTCAAATCCCTCGGCTTCTCTGTCTGTCCAGGGGTAGCTGGGATATTGACGGAACTCATTTCTAATCTCGTCGGGATGAGCGATAATTCCCAGTCCGCCCGAGTCTTTCACCGCCTTGACATACTCTCTGGGTTTGAAATTCGAGGGAAGGACTTCGTCCAACCCGAAGGCGAGATAATGATTCTCGTCGTTGGAATCTTCGATTTCGTATCCGATGATGACCGCTGTTTTGCCGAAGAAGCGCTGTTTGCCGTCATACAGCGGCTGCAGGGTGTTGTGGTCGGTGAACATCAGGAAATCGAGCCCGGCCTTCTCCCCTATCGAGGCGATTTCCTCGATGGTCTTGCTGCCGTCGGAATAAACCGAGTGAATGTGAATCACTCCGACAATTTCATGCAAAAGATTATCTGGCATCGGGGACCTTCCTCAGTATGAACAATCCGATCACCATCATTATGAGCACAGAGCCCAGGGCGAAATCGTATTTCGCCGGTCCGTAAGCGTCGAATAGCAGCACAGTGAGTCCCCAGATGACGGGTCCGGCGACGGCCGCCATCCGTCCGCTCAGGGCGAATAGCCCGAAATAACCGGCCAGCCTGGTATCGTCGCCGACGAGGTTAACCAGAAGCGGCCGTTCCGACGTCCACACTCCGCCGAGGGATATTCCAGCGAGCGAACCCAGGAAGTATAAGATCGTTCTATCTTTGATGAGTATGATCGCGGTCAGCGTGAATATCCACAAACCTACTATCGCCACCAGGGACCGTTTAGGGCCGAATTTCTCGGTGACAAAACCCCAGGCGAGAGAGCCGAGGGCGGTGAACACGGTTACGATGACGAGAAAAACAGTTATCTCAGTCAGGTTAGCGAAAACGGTGTCGCGATCGGAGAATCCGGCGCCCTCTTTCAAGAAGACGGCCATGAAGAAAATGATCGTTTCCAGCGCTTCGACAACGAAGAATCGACCGAGCAGAAAACGCAGGATTCCGGGCCGGGATTTTGCATCGGCATAAACCCCGGCCATTTCCAATATCGATTCTTTGGCGGTATGAAGAAGGCGATGGAGTTTCTTGGGATAGCGGTCTTTAATGGCGACGAAGAAAGGAATCGAGAATAGCAGGAACAGAACAGCTGTCAGGCCGAATGCGTCGGAGTAGCATCGAGGGCCGACGAGCAGACCGATGACGATCAGGCCGAATATGGTTCCCACGTAACCGAGCGCGACACCGTAGCCGGAGACACGGCCCATTTTGTCGGGGCCGGCCACCTGCGGCAGGACGGCGTTGTAGAACACGAGGGACCCCTGATAAGAGTAGACTGCCAGGGCAAAGAGCACGAGGTTAACAATCATGGAGTCGCTGTGTCCCAGAAATATAGTTGCCAGGCAACAGAGGGCGGTGAAGATCATGACGGGCGCCATGCGGCGGCCGAATTTGTCGGCGATATTGCCAAAGAGAGGCATGGTCAGAGCGACAAGGACCATGGCCGACGAACGCGAGAACGAAAGCTGCAGATCGGAGCCTCCGTAGACGCTCTTGATCATAAGTGGAAAATTCAGGCTAACCACAACCATGGAGAAGATTGTATTGGCGAAATCGAAGAGCGACCAGGCGAATACTTTCGATTTGAAATAGCTCATAATATAAGCGAGGCCAGGGCCGCGCCGGTCAGGGCGCCGACTATATCCCAGATCAGATCCTTGCGGCTGGGAGCCTGACCGGGGCTGCGGTAATCGATTGTTTCCTTGATCGCTCCGAGGGAGATCGAGACGGTCAGGCCGATGGTAATCGAATCATTGATATTGTTGTCGAAATGCCGGTTCGCGACAACGGCGGTTCCCCCGGCAAGAAACGCCGAATACCCGAAATGCTGTATTTTATCTTCTCCGAACCAGGCATCGCGGGCTTTTTCACCGGCCAGGCAATTAAGGGGAATAGCAAGAAATATGAGCAAGGCGATGGATTTACAAACCGAGGTCATCGGAAATCCCCTGCATAGCGGCGAGCACGTGGCCGAGAAACTCCTCCAGGGACAATCCCAGGTTGGAGCAGGCGGCGATGGATTCACGTCGCGCCCCGGCCGCGAACCGCTTCTCTTTGAATCTCTTCATAAGAAACCCGACGTCAAGCCCGGCCAGCGACTTCGACGGGTGCATGAGAGCCGCGGCCACCACCAGCCCGGTCGTCGGATCGACGCTAAAAAGGGTCCAGTCGAGTTTTGATTTGGGCTCCACGCGCTCGGCGTGCGACATTACCGCGTAAATGAATTTATCATCGAAACCTTTTTCGGCCAGCCATTCGGCGGCCAGTCGAGTGTGCCCATCGGGGTCGTCTATAGTTTTCAGATAGTCGATATCGTGCAGTAGGCCGACCATGGCCCAGTATTCGGGGTCCTCGCCGAAATGCCCGGCCAGCCGTCGGCATGAAGCTTCCACGGCGAGCACGTGTTTGATCAAGTTCGGTTTCTCAAGTTCTCTTTCCACCCATTTTAGCGCCTCATCGCGGGTCAAGATAATCCTCCCTTGACATAATCGGGTTTTGGGTAATATAATAATCGTGGAGGAGGCAATGCAGACAAAAAAATCAAATAACATTGAGAAAAAAGCCCAAGGACGATTGCAAGTATATCATCAAGATGGAGGGGAACATAGTCTGGGAGGGGAAAAATCCGAAGCCGAGGCTGACGGGTCTTTTAAAGGATCGGCCGGGGGATGATATTCGGATCAGCTGGAAATCAAGCCGGGAGTTTTTCATTGCCTGAGAACCTAAAAACCGAAATCGTCAGGAAATCTGATGGCAGCCTGGTCGTTCCCTACAGCCGGGAGGAATCCAACGTCTTTGTGAACATATTGCGGCCGAGGCTGACCATTTCTCTATATTCCGAGGTGTTTTCGGAATGGCTGACCATCGAGGACGTCCTGGCCGATACCGGTGCGGATATCTCTCTCTTACCGAAGAATCTGGGGATATTGCTTGTGGGCAATATCCGCCAGGGGAAAAAGTACAGGATGATCGGCCTTATCTCCGATTCGGTGAGATACTTTTATATGCATAAATTGAAGGCGAGAATCGGCAAGAAGCGATTCACCGGCGTGTTCGCTATCGCCGCGGCCGACGATATCCCGCCCACTCTGGGACGATTCAGCGCGTTGGATAAGATGAATATCGAATACAGCAAGGGGCGTCAGCTGGTAATTTCCTGGTAGTTGTCAATTTCTGAATTCCCATCGAAAACCCCACCATATGCTTCTCGGAGTTCCCGGATAAGGGTAGAGGGGAAAATACTGTTCGGCTCTGAGGTTATCCTCGTTCAGATGAAAAGTGAAATCTTTATATTTGAAGACGATTCGTCCCTGGAACACTACGAAAGCGTCTGTGAGACCGATTTGCATGGTGCGGTAATCGCGGCGCGACGAAGCCTGCATCTCAAGCGAGACTCCGAGGTAGAGTTCGGGTACAAAAAACTGCTTCTGGAAGTCGATTCTGACGAAGCCCAGAAGCGCGGGTCCTTTTCCGCGCCGGGGATGGCGGCGGCGAATTCCTTC
>CAZDAH010000085.1:13042-13333 GCA_964503405.1 uncultured Ignavibacteria bacterium | reverse complement strand
TGGAAAACATCTCCATGCGGCGCGACTGGCATCGATATCTGGTGGTCCTGGCCTCGGAGTACGATTACCGGATCGATGAGGTAAAGGTAACATTGTATCCGCGTAAATTCGGCGATAGCAAATTCGGTTCGAGACGGATACTCGGAGGAGTTCTCGATCTGTTCTCTGTGAAATTCCAGATCTCTTTCATGAAACGCCCTCTGCGCTTTTTCGGCGCCTGGGGTTTTCTGGCCGGGGTGGCGGGGCTCATCGTCGGCCTGATCTCTGTCTATATAAGGTTTTTCACCACCC
>CAZDAH010000085.1:12034-13032 GCA_964503405.1 uncultured Ignavibacteria bacterium | reverse complement strand
GGACGTTATTATACCTGGTCATAATCCTGATATTATCCGGGCTGGGGTTATTCGCTCTCGGATTTCTGGCCGAGGTCATGGTCGGTCTGCGCGACGAGATTAGCGCCCTGAAAAAGAGACGCTGAGGGGCGAGTCGACAGATCTGCGCTATGCAGGGTTTCCCCCATTGGAAAGATCCTTTGCCGGGCCGGGTGTCGGATTCGATTCGGGCCGGGAGTCGAAAGGAGGGGATTTGCGATGATCGTCAGTAAATTTTTCGACCAAAAATGGCCCTACTTCTTTTTCTGCTTTCTGACCGTCCTTTTGTTCGCCGATTTCATCTTCTCCGATAAAATGCTCTTCGGCTCGGACAATATCGAGGCCGGCCTTTTCTTTCGGGGCTTTTACTCCGAGTTCGTCAAGACATATCACCGCGTGCCGCTCTGGAATCCATATATTTTCGGCGGATTGCCGTTTGTTGACGCCATGCACGGGGACATATTCTTTCCCCTGGCGGCAATTCAGTTCATCCTCCCTCTGCACAAGAGCCTGGGGTATAAGCTGATGCTCACCCTGCCCATGGCCGGGATTTTCGCCTACCTGTACCTGCGCAAGATGAACATGTCGAAGTGGGCGGGAGTATTCGGAGCCACCGGGTATATGCTGTCCGGTTTCCTGGTATCGCTGGTTTACGCCGGTCACGACGGCAGAATGTATATTACCAGCCTTTTCCCTCTCCTCTTGTATGCCATGGAAATCGCTTTTCAGAGAGGCAGGCTGATTTGGTGGTGGCCGTTCTCTCTGGCCTTCGGGATTGTAGTCCTGGCCAATCATCCGCAGTTCGCGTATTTCGCCATGTGGTGCGTAGGCGCCTATTTTGTCATGAAGGTGATTTTTCTGTATAGAGACACGCGCAGCTTCAAACTGCTTTTAATTCCCGGGTTCGGATTTTTGGCGGCCATGATTGTCGGTCTGGCGCTCGGGTTCATACAGATCTGGCCGGCCCAGGACTATGTGCG
>CAZDAH010000085.1:10326-12024 GCA_964503405.1 uncultured Ignavibacteria bacterium | reverse complement strand
CGGAGAGGGGAAAGGCTACGATTACGCCGCGTCCTGGTCGTTGCATTCCGAGGAGGCCATATCCCAGGTGGTGCCTGGTTTTGCCGGAGTAAGCAATCTTCAGAATCATCCGCCGCTCGGGCCGGACAATCCTTACTGGGGCAAAAATTATTTCAAGATAAACAGCGAATACGCCGGCATGGTTGTCATTATCATGGGAATAACCGGCTTGTTTCTGTACCGAGACAGGTATTCGTATTTCTTCCTCGGGACCGCCCTGTTCGCGCTTTTCTACGCTCTCGGAGACGGCGGTATTATATTCAAAATATGTTACTACACGGTACCAATGGTAAGCAAGTTTCGCGCCCCGTCGACTATTATGTTCCTCTTTTGCCTATCGTTCGCGTTCCTCGGCGCAAGAGCAGTCGATTATCTTGAGAAAGCAAAAAACACTTCGCGCGTCGCCGGGATTTTCCGATGGCTGCTTGTACTTGCCGGGGTTTATCTGGCCCTGGGCCTTTTATTCAGCGCCGCCGGAACGGGTATCATGCGGGCCTACACGGCGGTTTTCTATTCCGATATAGAAGCCGGGCAATGGGACAATCTCCAGGAAAGCCTGCCGTCGATCTCCCTGGGTTTCATTATAGGGGCCTGCCTGCTGGCGGTCGCAGCCATTACCATTCGGGCGGCCGCGCGAAGGAAGACGCCGTTCTGGGCCATGGGTGCGGCGCTCATACTGCTGGTCATGGTGGACAGCTGGCTGATCGAGAACAGGAGATTTATCAATACCGTGGACTATAAGCCCTATTTCGCCAAACCGGCCGCGGTGGCCTTCCTTCAAAATCAGCCGGGACAATTCCGTTCTCTCGCTCTGCCGGGCGCGTTCCCCAACCAGAACAGCCTGGCCATGTTCGGCCTTTACGAAGTGACGGGGTATCATGGCAATCAGCTTCGCTGGTACAATCAGTATGTCGGCGACAGCTTCCGCAATCTCTTCAGCAACCCCGCCGCGCTGCCGCTGACCAATTCACGCTATCTTATCACGCCGCGTCCCATAGATCATCCCAGGTTCACCGAGGTCTTCAGAAGCAATCGAGGAGAGCTGATCTACGAGGACAAAGAAGCTCTCCCCAGAGCCAGGGTAGTCAGAAGTTTCGAGGTCGATCCCGATCCCGATTCGGCTTTGAGTCTGCTCTTTTCCGCGGATTTCGATTATATCAATTCTATTATATTGGATCGCAGGCCGTCGTTGATCATCGCGCCTGCCTCAGTCGATTCCGGGGATTCGATAGAATTCCTGACCGCGCCGCCGGATCAGATCAGGCTTAAGGCGACGCTTGCCGGCCCCGGCCTGCTGGCGCTCCAGGAGAACTGGTACCCGCATTGGAAAGCCTACGAGGGCGACCGGCGACTGGAAGTATTCCGAGCCGATTTCACCTTCATGGCCGTAGAACTTCCCGCCGGCGAGCATGAAATCGAATTTAGAATAGAAAACCCGAATTATACGGTCGCCAGGGCGGTTACCCGGATTTCGTGGCTTATTTTCGCCCTTGCCGGTTTGGCCGCGACTATTAGAATCAAATTGAAAAAAACGTGATTGAATCGGAATGCGATGACCGATCGTTGCGCGATATCCTGCATAATAGTCAGTTATAACTGTCTCGATTCCCTGCAAAACTGCATAAGCTCGTTATCAGGGCAAACCGGAATAGAGCATGA
>CAZDAH010000085.1:5453-10316 GCA_964503405.1 uncultured Ignavibacteria bacterium | reverse complement strand
TCTTCCGACGGCACGATCGAGTATCTCAGCGGACGCGATTTTAAGACGATTTTTTCCGACCTCAACCTCGGTTACGGGCGGGCGGCCAATCTCGGCGCCCGGAGAGCGTCCGGGAAGTACTTATTCATATTAAATCCGGACACCGTATTCGGCCCTCGAACGCTGTCCGAATTGTATCGATTCGCGGAACTCTCGGAGAATGTCGGCTTGATTTCCCCGATGCTCCTGCATTTCGACGGTTCCCCGCAGGTGACGGCTCGAAAGCTCCCCGGTCGAATGGATTTCGTCTTCGGCCGCGGCTCTCCCCTTTACAAACTCGGCCTGACCGGGGAATCGGCCGCCGGATATATCGCGCCGATCGACGACAAACCGATGGAAACCCCGACAGTTTCGGCCACGGCGCTTCTTGTCAATCGGGAACTGTTTGCGACCATAGGGGGATTTGATCCCCGGTTCTTCCTGTACCTCGAGGATATCGATCTATGCAGACGAATATCCGAGGCCGGATTGAAGGTCATCCTGCTTCCCTCGGTTACTATTAACCATGCCTGGCGGGGATCGTCCGGAAAAAAGCCCCTGTTCGCCATTTATCATCATCACCGCTCGGTCTGGAGGTATTTTAGGAAATATTACCCCGGTGAATGGCATTATAATCTGCCGCTTTTGATTGCTTTATGCGTCGGATTTATGATAAGTTCACTGCTGGCTGTTCTGAGAAAGAGGGGTAGTGATTGATCTGGCGTATACCGGCATACTTTTTGGTTTCGCTGTTGTCGGCGTACTTGACATTCCTCATGATTCCGCTGGTCAAGGCCTACTGCCTGAAGCGGGGCATACTGGATAACCCCGGACCGAGAAAAATCCACTCCTATCCGATTCCCAGGCTGGGAGGCGTGGCTTTCGTTGTAGCCTTTACCCTATCGGTCTGGTTGGGGTTTATCGCCAATCCCAACCTCTGGCTCGATAACTGGCTCGGCGTCACCGGGATACTCACCGGCGGAGTGATCATTTTCGTTATGGGACTGGCTGACGATCTGAAAAACCTGGCGCCGGTCACCAAACTGGCCTGGCAGATAATCGCCGCGCTAATCCCCGTTCTCTGCGGGGTTAAGATGGATCTATTGAACATTCCATTCTATAAGGTCTTATCTCTCGGCAGCTGGGGTATTCCGTTAAGCGTGGTCTGGGTGGTGGCCATCACCAATACCTTCAATTTACTCGACGGTCTCGACGGGTTGGCGTCGGGAATCGGAGCTATCGCGGGGCTGACTTTCGTTGCGCTGGGCGCGATACTCGAGCTTCCCCTGGCCTCTCTTCTGGCCGCCGGCATACTGGGCGTCTGCCTCGGATTTCTCCGCTTCAATTTTTACCCGGCCCAGATATTCATGGGAGATTCCGGGGCCCTTTTTATAGGTTATGTCCTCGGCGTAATCTCGCTTTTATGGCCGAAAAGCTACGCCTCGCTGGTTATGTTCGTGCCCATATTGGCTCTGGGATTACCCATTATCGAGGTGGTCTCGACAACGTTTAGAAGGCTTTTTACCGGCAGGAAGATTTATGTGGCGGATAAGAGGCACCTCTTCCATTATTTGCTCGACATGGGCTTTTCCCACTCCGGAGTGGTGCTGTTCTTCTACATGATAAGCCTTCAGTTTTCCATGATGGCGGTGGGGTTTGTTTTCGGCAAGATCTATATTGTTCTTGTATTGGAGGTTGCTTTTATTATATTTATCGCCATATTTTTATCCCGTAATTTGAAGGCGGGCGGCGAGAATGGATGAGAAATATTATCTCGATTTCGAAAAGCCGATTATCGAGTTGGATCGGCAGATACAGCAGATAAAAGAGATGAGCCCGGGGGGCGAGTTCGATACCCGGGAACGGCTCAGATCTCTCGAGAGAAAAAGGGACAGGATCCAGTCCGACGTTTATTCGAATCTCAGCCGCTGGCAGAGAATCCAACTCGCCCGCCATCCTCTGCGCCCTTACAGCTTGGATTTGATCGCGCTTATGTTCGACGATTTCACCGAACTGCACGGCGATCGCTATTTCGCCGATGACAAAGCCCTGATAGGCGGATTCGCCGGCCTCGATGGTATTCCCGTCATGGTGGTCGCACAGCAGAAGGGAAGAGATGTCAAGCAGAGGCAGTACCGCAATTTTGGCATGTGTCACCCTGAGGGATACCGCAAGGCCCTGAGGTTATTCAAACTGGCCGAAAAATTCGGCAAGCCGATCATTATCCTTATAGATACCCCCGGCGCGTTCCCCGGTATCGGGGCCGAGGAACGCGGCCAGGCCGAGGCCATTGCCCGGAACATCAGAGAGATGTCGGTTATCGAGGTTCCTATCATTATCGCCATAATCGGCGAGGGGGCCTCGGGGGGAGCGCTGGGTATCGGTGTGGGCGATGTCGTGTTAATGCTGGAAAACTCCTGGTATTCGGTGATCTCGCCCGAAGGCTGCTCGGCCATACTCTGGAAGAAAGCCGACGATCCCAGACAGGCCGAGCAGAACAAGATGATGGCCGCAGACTCGTTGAAGCCGATGCCCGATGATCTTATGCATTTCAACATAATCGATGACATAGTGCCCGAGCCGGCTGGCGGAGCCCACCGTGATTTCACCGGCACGGCCAGGATATTGAAAAAATACCTGGTTGATAACCTGAAAAGACAGATGGTCAAGGAAACGGATCAGCTTCTGGCCGCCAGGCTGGCCAAATTCAGATCCCTCGGGGTTTATAGAGAAGGTTAAGGAGGTACGATGCTATCCGAAAAACTCCTCGAAATACTGGCTTGCCCCAAATGCAAAGGCGATCTCGAATACGACAGGGATAACAATAAGCTTATCTGCCATAATTGCAGGCTTAGATTCACGGTTGATGACGATATACCGATTATGCTTATAGACGAGGCCGAAAAATTCTAAGTGGAGGATTAGTTGATAAAGTTATCGAGATTTTGTGAGGACGATGTTATCTCTTTCGATCTCAAGGGGGAAACCAAAGAGGAAATTATTGCCGAACTGGTCGATCTGGCCGCCAATTCTCAAATGGTTAAAAACAAAGACGAACTCCTCAAGACAGTGTTGGAGAGGGAGAAGCTGGTGACAACCGGAGTCGGCTACCAGGTGGCCTTTCCCCATGCCAAGACAAAGGCGGTCAAAGGCATAGTAATCGCCTTCGGGCGCAAAAACGACGGAGTGGATTTCGAAGCCATGGACCGAAAACCGGTCTACCTGTTCTTCCTGATAGCGGCCCCGGAGGACGCTATCGGCGCTCATCTGAATGTTATGGCCAAGCTCTCATACCTGATGAGAAGCGAGAAGAATCGTCAAAAGTTAATGAAAGCGAAATACAAGGAAGATGTAATCGAGGTTCTCGATTCCAGCGAGTAAATGAGGATAACTCCGAGGGGGATTCTAAGAAGCCCTCATTTCAAACCATTACTGGCTGTGACGGCCCTCTCGGCCGCCCTGATCGTATTACCGTCATCCGCCAGGACGACCATTTCCAGGATTGCCTCGAATTCCATATTGTTTCCGTTTATAGAAATGGACAAGTATCTCCTCCGCATTAGCCGGACGTCCGACGATAACATCCAGATCAACCGCAAGCTGAGCAAGCTCGCGGTCGAGGTGGCGACGCTGCTGGAATACAGGCAGGAGAATATCCGGCTTCGAAGAATGCTCGATTTCAATTTCCAGCTCCCTTACAAACTGGTGCCCGCGGAAATCCTGGCCATTCCCAGGGAAGGGGCTGTGAGAACGCTGCTGATAGACGCCGGCCATGAGCGCGGAGTAAACGTCAACATGCCGGTAATTTCCCCGTCGGGGATAATCGGCAAGACCATATCCGCCGAAACGAACTCGTCCACGGTGCTGCTGCTGCTTGATCCCGGCTGCAAGATAGCGGCGCGCGTTCAACGCAGCCGGGCTATGGGGATAGTGCAATACACCGGAGGAGAATTTCTTTCCCTGACGAGAGTGCCCGCCGATCAGGACGTGGTTCCGGGGGACACCGTTATATCCTCCGGATTGGGAGGAATCTTCCCGCGGGGATTGTTCATCGGCACCGTTTCCCGTTCGGAGGCTCAGCCGGGCGAGCTATTCAAGGAGATTCTCATAAAGCCCGGGGCCGATTTTTCCGTGATCGAAGAGGTATTCGTGATTATTTCGGAAACGAGCGAATAAGCATGCCGCATCTTTACTACGCGTTGGCCTGGATAATCATCATGTTTTGCCAGGCGGTTTTATCCCCGAGAATCTCCATTGCGGGAGTTTACCCCGATGTCGTGATCGCCTCCGTAATACTCATAGGCATGAAGAGGGGATGGCAGAACGGACTGTGGTTCGGGTTCGCGTTCGGGCTTTCTCTCGATTTATATAATCCGGCGAAAATGGGCTGGATGACCCTGGCAGTCGCCCTGGCCGGGATGATCTCCGGTATCATCAAAGAGAAAATATACGTCGAAAGTTTATTCTATCAGTCGGCAATTCTGGCCGCCGTCGTCTTTCTCTATAAAATTACGGCATGGCTGATCGAATCCCCCGTATTCTTCAGCGACAACATCACGACTGCGCTGCTGACATCGCTGCTTACGGCGGTTTATACGGCGCTTTTCGCGGCGGTCGTCTTGTTACTGCTTAAACAGCGTTACCGGCTCAAGGAGCTGTTATGACCATGAGCGGCCCCGACGGCCGGCGCGTGAATTTCCGCCTGCTGATTATATTAGTCTTCGCGGCGGTGATTTTCATTTTTGTAAAACTTGCCGGCATGCAGATATACTCCGGGGGGGAGTATCGCAAGGCCTCGCAGCAAAACGGAGTCCGTATAGTCCCGATCTCCGCGCCGAGGGGAAT
>CAZDAH010000085.1:2325-5443 GCA_964503405.1 uncultured Ignavibacteria bacterium | reverse complement strand
CCCGGCCCCCCGCGGCGCCATATACGACCGGAACACCCGCCGCATCGTGAAAAACCGCCCCTCCTACTCGATATATCTCGTGCCTTACGAAGTCAAAAACCTCGATTCGACGTCGGAAAAACTGGCCGTGGTCCTGGGTCGAGAGCCGGAACAGATACGAAAACAGATCCGTCTGGGCTGGCAGGGAAGGTTCCAGCCGATACGGTTAAAGCGCGATCTCGACTTTAACACCGTCTGCTTCCTCGAAGAACATTCCCTTGATTTCCCCGGTGTGACTTTCCAGGTGGAACCTACGCGCCAGTACCCTGAGAATAACGCCGGTTCGCACATCTGGGGTTACGTGGGGGAGGTGACCGAATCCGATCTGGCCGACGCGGCCTATAAGGAGTATTCTCTCGGCGACGTTGTGGGCAAAGACGGGCTCGAAAAACAATACGAGCATTATCTTAAGGGCCAGAGCGGCCTGCAGTATCTCGAGGTGACCGCAGGCGGGAAAATCCTGGGATCGCTTGCGGGCAAGGAGCGAATCAAACCGGTGAGGGGTTCTGAGATGATTCTCGAGATAGACTGGGAATTGCAGAAGATCGCCGAAACCGACCTGGCCGAACGAGGCTCCGGAGCGGTCGTGGCCTTGGATCCCCGCGACGGGGGAATCCGGATTCTATGTTCCGTTCCCGATTTCGACGCCAACCTGTTTTCGGGGGTAATATCGCCCGAGGATTGGAACGCGGTCATGAACGATTCGCTGCATCCGCTCTTTAACCGCGCCATAAAAGGGACATATCCGCCGGGTTCCACAATGAAGCCGTTTACCGCCGCCATGGGGCTGGAAAACGATCTGATCACCGAATCCACTACGTTTGAAGCCTGCCCGGGCGCCAGGAGATTCGGCGACCGGATATTCAAGTGCTGGAAACCTAACGGGCACGGCAAGCTCGATCTTGTCGATGCCATCATCCAATCCTGCGACGTCTATTTTTATCAGCTCGGGGTTCTGGGCGGTCTCGATCTCTGGAGCGAAACCGCCTCCGCCAACAGATTCGGTCTCAAAACCGGCGTCGACATGCCGGGAGAGCTGGACGGCCTCGTACCCACGGCGTCATATTTCGATTCGCGGTACGGCGTCAGAGGCTGGACAAAATACCTGGTTGTCAATCTGGCCATAGGTCAGGGAGAGTTGCTGGTGACTCCCTTGCAAATGGCCGTCCTCTTCGCCGCCCTTGGAAACGGGGGAGTCATCCACAAACCGCGGCTGGTTTCGAGTATTTTTTCTCCGCTCGACGGCGAGGTTATCGACGTCGTCCCGGAAGTAGTCGGTCATCTGAACATCTCCGACGAAAACCTCGCCGTACTGAAGAAAGCATTGATCGGCGTGGTTAACGGCCAGCACGGGACTGCCCACGCGGCAGCGGTCAAAAATGTAATAGTGGCCGGCAAGACGGGAACGGCCCAGAACCCTCATGGCGAGGATCACGCCTGGTTTATCTGTTACGCCCCTGCGGAGTCTCCCGAGATAGCCGTGGCCGTGCTGGTGGAAAACGCGGGTCACGGAGGATCCGTAGCCGCGCCCCTGGCCGGGAAAATACTGCGGAAATATTTTGAAAACGTCCCGCCTGCCGTGGAATTGACAGCGGGGGAATAATGAACAAGACATTCGATATGTCCATCTTCCTTCCCGCGTTCTTCTTGAGCGCGCTTTCGATCCTGCTGATTTATGCGGCCAACTATTATTCAACGTCCATGGCCCTGAAAATGATATATCAAAAACAAGTTATCTGGTTCGGATGCGGACTGGCGGTTTGCGCCGCCGTATATTTCATTCCCCTGAGGTTTCACGAGGCTTTCGCCTACGTGTACTACGGCGTAGCCTGCGCCCTGCTGGTGCTCTTGATGATCTACTCGAAAGAATCATCGACCAGGTGGATAAGGCTCGGATCGTTCAATATCCAGCCCGCCGAGATCGCCAAGCTGGCGGTGGTCCTGGCCTTTTCCAGATATCTCGGTTTTGGCAAGCTGCGTCTCGACGAGTTCCGCTGGGTTTTTGTCGCTTTCGCCATGGTTGTGATTCCCGCCGCTTTGATCCTGATCCAGCCCGATCTGGGCAGTTCGCTCGTCTTTTTCGCGCTTTTTTTCGCCATGATTTCCTGGTCGGGCCTGTCCCCGGGCAGGGTGCTGATGGTCTTAACTCCGTTGATCGGCGTTATCACCGCGTTTCACTGGGTATCCTGGGGAATATTCATTTTTCTACTTCTCGTTCTGATCCTGGTGACCCGCCTCCGTCTCTGGCAGGGACTGTTTTTCTTCTTCTCGAATCTGATCGCGGGAATGGTCACACCGGTGATATGGAACAATTTGCATTTATATCAGCAGAAGAGGATAATCATCTTTTTGGATCCCGGCCAGGATCCCCGGGGAGCGGGCTATCAGATCATCCAATCCAAGATCGCCGTGGGAGCGGGGGGATTATTCGGCCAGGGATTCCTGCAGGGAACCCAGACCAAGCTGAATTTCCTGCCGGAACGTCACACCGATTTCATTTTCTCGGTGCTGGCCGAACAGTTCGGATTTTTCGGATGTTTTGTCGTCCTGATCCTGTTTTGCGTGTTGTTTTACCGAGGTTTCGCGGTCGCCAACAAGGCCAGGAATCAATATAACAGCTTCGCTGCTTGCGGGTTTACGGCCGTTATCGCGTTCCAGGTGATTATTAATATCGGCATGACTGTGGGGCTGATGCCCGTCACGGGACTTCCGCTTCCTTTCTTAAGCTACGGCGGTTCGTCGCTGATTTTTTTCTGGGCCGCCGTGGGGTTTCTATTGGCAATTAACCGAAATTGGCAGGAGTACTAATGTTTCCGGAACCGTTGGGATTTTTGGGCATTACTTTCGTCCGTTCGTACGGCATCATGCTGGCTATAGCTTTCTTGATGGGAATCGTCTGGGCCTGGAAGAGAGCCGAGTCAGCCGGAATTCCGCCGGATCACGTTCTCGATCTTTCTTTTGTCGTCTTGATCGCGTCGGTGGCCGGCTCGAGATTCTTCTATGTGATCTATCATCTCGACGAATTCTCCGACAATATTCTCGACGTGATAAACCCGTTCCAGGGGGATTCCATCGGGAT
>CAZDAH010000085.1:0-2315 GCA_964503405.1 uncultured Ignavibacteria bacterium | reverse complement strand
CGTGTATATACTTGTGAAGCGAATAGGGCCCTGGCCGCTGTTCGACGCCATGATGCCGATGTTCGCCCTGGGAATCGGGATTGTCAGGATCGGGTGCTTCCTCAATGGATGCTGTTACGGCTTGCCGGCTGACGATCATTTCGGGGTAATTTTCCCCCCGAATTGCGCCGCCGGATATTTTTTCCCGGAAACGCCGTTGATCCCCACGCAGCTTTATTCATCGCTGGCCGGTTTCGCCATTCTGGCCATAGTCTTGTGGAGCGAAAGACATAAGAGATTCGACGGGCATTCATTTTGGCTGCCCGTGGGGCTCTATGCCATCTGGCGTTTCATTATCGATTTCTACCGATATTACGAGGAATCAATGACCGTGACTTTTGCCGGATCTGATTTCTCCCGCAACCAGGTGCTGTCTTTTCTATTGTTTTTGATTTCCGCGGCCGCTTATATTTTCATGTATTCGAGATACGGAAAAGGGGCTGGCGTCGATGATAAAGGAAATACTGCGCGGGTCGAATAACCTCGCGAAATCGTTATACCACGATATCCGGGAATTCCTGTCTCCGTCATCGTGTCTCGGTTGCCATGGAGATAACTGCCCCGAAAGCTCGTTTTTCTGCGGCGACTGTCTGGGATCACTCCGCAATATGCCCGGTGAAGGACCGCTCTGCCCAATCTGTCGAAGGCCGGCCGGTGTATCGGGTCGATGTTTATTTTGCGCAAGTTCCGATTCGCCAAGAATGTGCTTCTGGGGTCGTTATGACGGTCTTCTCAAGGACGCTATCCTGCTTTTTAAGTTTAAAGGGATTAGCGAGCTGGGCCGGGAACTGTCCGAAATTGCCGCCGGTCAACTGGAGTCTCGGCTGCGCCTGATGAATATTGACGAGATTGTTCCGATTCCGTTGTACCGGGCGCGTCAACGGGAGCGGGGCTTCAATCAATCCGAGATCATAGCGGCTGCATTGGTCGAGAGACTGGGAGTTGAGTGCCGCGGTGATCTGCTGGTGAGGATTCGTCATACGGCCCAACAGGCCAAACTCGAGGAGAAACGAAGATGGGAGAATGTAAAAGGGGCGTTCGCTTTGGCGGCGAATGTCGATTTATCGGGCAAACGGATACTTCTTGTCGACGATATAGTCACCACCGGCGCTACAATTCATGAAGCCAGCCTGCCGTTGAGAAACTGCGGCGCGAGCGTGGCGGTTTTCAGCCTGGCCTACGCTGTATGACCCGGCCGGCATTCATCGTAAACGAGGATATTCCCTCCGCCGATTTTGTCTTCGACGCCTTCGGCGATTCCCCGGAGGAGCTATTCGTCAACTGCGCCAGGGCCTCTTTTTACGCTATGACCGATCCCGAGAAGGTAGACGCGTCCGAGCAATTGGAATTCGAGGTAAGGGGTGAGACTATCGAAGACCTTCTATTCAATTTCATATCCGAATTAGTCTACCTTAAGGATTCAGAGACCATGTTCTTTTCAGAATTCAATATAGAATTTGCTGAAGATGGAAAATCGTTGAAAGCGATTGTGGGAGGGGAACGAATAGACTATAATAAGCATACAATTAAGACCGATGTCAAGGCGGCGACTTATCACGATCTTCGGATTGTCGAGGAGAAAGGCCGCTATAAGGCGAGGATGATCCTGGATCTGTAATATGAATATGGAGACGAAAAAGATAACCGAATATATCCGGGAGATACCGGTCGGATATAAAAAGGGAATGAGGGTGCCCGCCCGAATCATCGCCTCCGATAAGCTCTGGTCGGGTATGGACGAGGGAGTAATCAACCAGATAACCAACGTGGCCTGCCTTCCCGGCATCGTTGGTCACGCCTGGTGCATGCCCGACGGCCATTGGGGCTATGGTTTTCCCATTGGAGGCGTGGCCGCGTTCGATCCCGACGAAGGCATTATCTCCCCCGGCGGCATCGGCTTCGATATCAATTGCGGCGTCCGCATGATAAGGACGGATCTGACGATCGACGATTTCCTCCCCAAGCGAAAGGAGTTGATAGACACGCTCTTTTCAGCTGTCCCCGCGGGAGTCGGCAAAGGAGGCTCGATGAGTCTCTCCAAAAATGAATTCGAACGCGTGCTGGGCGAGGGAGCGACGTGGTGCCTGGATCACGGTTATGCCTGGCAATCCGATATCGATCATATCGAGCAGAGCGGGAAACTGCCGGGCGCGAATCCCGAGGCCGTCTCGGAAAAGGCGTTCAAAAGAGGAGTACAGCAGATCGGGACGCTCGGATCGGGAAATCATTATCTCGAAGTTCAGGCCGTCGCCGAGATCTTCGATCCGGCCGTAGCC
>CAZDAH010000084.1:12083-13499 GCA_964503405.1 uncultured Ignavibacteria bacterium | reverse complement strand
AGTCTCGTCGTTCTCCAGGGCCTTGAGCGAAGAGATAATCGCCTCGAGGCACTGCGGATTCCGAGCCGCTTTACCAGTTCCGCCGTAAACTACGAGGTCCTCCGGCCTCTCGGCAACCTCGGAATCAAGATTGTTCATGAGCATGCGCAGCGCCGCTTCCTGCTGCCAGCTTTTGCACGAAAGTCTCATGCCGCGGGGCGCTTTTATATTACGCAGATCCATCGTTCCTCCGTCAAACGTCGATATTTCGCCCTGAAATTAAGCCAAAATGGGTTGCCTGTCAACGAATTATGGCCGCGTATTGACATAAGGGCCATTGGCGCTTATCATCCGGTTGTGGATGATCAGAATTACGAGAGGCTGCGCAAATTTGTCTCAGATAAAGGCGCGGATCTGTTCGGAGTAGCTTCGACCGACAGGATCAGGCAATATATTCACGAGGAATTGATCGATGTCGCCGCGAATCTGCCGTTCGCAGTCAGTATAGGGGTCAGGCTGCAAAGGTCGGTACTTGATACGCTGATAAACCGTCCCAACCTGATTTATAAGACGCATTACAGGCAGGTTAACGCTATGCTGGATAATATCTGCCAGCTCACCGCGGGATACATTCAGCGAGAGGGCTACAGCGCCTTGCCGATAAACGCGTCCTATATTATTGACTGGGAAAAGCAGAACGCTCATATCTCGCATCGCCACGTCGGTCTGGAGGCCGGAATCGGATTCTGGGGAAAAAACAATTTGCTTGTCCACCCTGAATTCGGAGCGGGGATTCGCCTGGCCACGGCGCTAACCGATTTTCCACTTAAGGTGGATTCGCCGATCGAAGGAAGTTGCCGGGACTGCGACGCCTGCATGGTGGCCTGCCCCGCGGCGGCCATCGACGATGACGGTTTCGATTTCGACAAGTGTTTCGAACAAGTCAAGAAAATTTCCAGGGAGAATAACTACAATCTGCATATCTGCGGTCTATGCGTGAGAGCCTGCGCCGATGCCAGACGGAAAACCTGAGCCAAAGCCGGTCAAGCTGATCGCCGGGGTCATGTTTACCCACGCGACTGATTTAATCGGCGTCAATCGGGCTTTGGAGGAGAACTTCGGTCCCATCGACTCGAAATCAGATCCATTCGATTTTTCATTTACCGACTATTATGAGAAAGAGATGGGGGCGGGCCTGACAAAACGGTTCTACTCGTTTGAGAGGCCTGTTCCCCCCGATACGCTGGCAATAATAAAAAAAAAGACAAACGATATGGAAAAACGATTCGCCGTTGAAGGCCGACGAACCGTAAATATCGATCCGGGGTATATAGAGGAATCGAAACTGGTGCTGGCCTCGACCAAGAACTTCTCGCACAGGATTTATCTGGGCGAGGGAATCTGGGGCGAGGTAACTTTGCGATATGAAAGCGGTGA
>CAZDAH010000084.1:9705-12073 GCA_964503405.1 uncultured Ignavibacteria bacterium | reverse complement strand
GCGGTGAATTCGTCCAGCACCCGTGGACTTATCCTGATTATGTCAGCCCGCTTGCATTTGAGTTTTTTCAGGCGGCGAGGGCAATCTACCGACGGCAGCTATGGCCATAACAAAACCGCCGCCCCTGCAAGAGCGGCGGCGGCACCGATATCCCCAGAGCCTACATTCTGTATGATACGCTTATCATGAATCTTTGAACGTTGTATTTCTCCAGCACTCCCGCCGCGGGATCGTCGCGCTCCCACGATCCGATCAGGTAAGCCAGATCGAGATTGACGGCTTTATCGACGAGGAAGCCCAGGCCGAAGGTGAGAAAGTGCGGATCTGTCTCGATCGGCAGATATGAAAACGGAATCGGTTCCTGGTAGTATCCCGCCCGCAATCGTATACCGGAGGGCTCTATCCTGTACTCGCCCCCGACACGATAGCTGAAAACGTCAGAGTAGTTTTCTCTGGCCAGTTGATTGAGCCTGGCCATATCGAGCAGGCCGGAGGTATACTCAAGCTGACTGTAATCGGTATACGTAAAATCGCCCGTGATGGTGAAACCCCCGTGCCGAATCGAGGCGCCGGTTCCGAACCAGAATGGCAGCCGGTAGCTGTATGAGGCCGACGAATGGGATTCGTCGCTGAATCCCTGGTTATCCTCCTCGAATACGTCGCTGGTTTGATCGATGGTAAGCGAGCTCGGGAATCCGATTATGCCCGAAAGATTCAAGTTGTTATTGATCGAGTATGTCAGCCCCACCTTGCCGGTTATCCCGCTGTAACTGTCGTCGATAATATGCTGGTAGCTGTAACGCAGGCCGTCGGCCACCGACGTCGAATCGAAGAAGTAGGTCCAGTTGTCGCCGCCGTCGAAGACATCGATTGAAAGTCCCACCGAAACTTTGGGGGAGACCTCTACAGCTCCGCCAACTGAGACCGCCCACAGATTCCCGGCTTCATCTTCTCCTCCCCCAAAACCGTCATTTGAGGCAGGATTGGCCAGCCAGACATCGCTGGTCGCGTATCGGAAAATACGGTCGAAACTCTTCACCCTATTGACTGAAATAGCGAGGGTCATCCCGCCCCGATAGGTTTCGAGCGGGAAAACGCCCCATAGGCTGCCGAGATGAGTATTATTCAGGTCTGTATCCTGACGAATTCCGCCGATCATGGAAGTCTCGTTGTTCATCGTTTGATGCGTGAGAGTGCCCGAGATCTCGGCGGTTCTTATCCTTGTGAGAAGCGCCGGATTATACCACAAGGCGGAACCGTCGTTGCCAGCGGCGATTTGGGCGCCTCCCATACCAGCCGCCCTGCCACCCGGGATTATTCCGTTTTCGCTGTATGATTCGTAAACGGCCATGGGATCGTTCTGGAATTGCCCATGGGCCGATGAACCGCCCAACAGGATTCCGATGAATATCGTAAGCAGGCCCCTTTTCATGTCTGACACCTTCCTATCTTCTGTCGCGTGTCGATTTGCCGCCGGAATCGATCTTCCTTGATCCGCCGTTTCCGGAGTTTCCTCTTGAATCGCTTCCCGACTTGATCCTGACTTCGCCGCTCGGCGGCGGATTGGACGGCGGGGCAGCTATTCCCCCATTAGACGGCGGCAAGGGCGACGGCGAATAGCCGTGATCCCTCGATCGTACGGACTTGTAACCCGAGCGATAGCCGTCATCGGCGTAATAGTAGTAATAGATCTGATCATACCACCAGGGCGAGTAGAAGTACCCGTAAGAATAGTAGGGATAGCCGTAAAACCACGGCGATGAATATCCCCGATGGTAGTAGTAATCGTCGTAATCATAATCGAGGTACCTGGTTCTCTCGCCAGTTTCCGGCGTCGGTTTGCCGAACTGGGTGTAACATCCCGACTGAATCAGCGAAAAAAATACCGCCAAAACGGCGGTTTGGATTAATTTTCTCATACCATCGCTCCGGTTAATAGAAGTACTCCACATAAACCAGCCTGGCCTCGCGGTCAATGGTTTCGGCGTCGGACCGGTTTCTGAAGAGATTCTTCAAATCGAGCTCGAGCGACAAATCGTCGGTGATATACCAGGCCAGCCCCATATTCAGAAAGCCCCGACCAAGGCCGTAAACGCCGTCCCTCTTGTTGTCGTTAACCGCGAAATCGTATTCGGTCAAAAAGACCATGGTCGGGCCGACGTCGGTGTGAAAACCAACGAAGACGTCGGGATCGTTGTCGACGTCGTTTTCCAGGCTGTAATTCGCTCCGAAGTGCAGGGAAGCGGGATTCTCGTAAAACTTGAAATTCTTCGAAAATACCGCGTAAAATCCCGTCGATTTGACCATGTATCGATCCCGGTCGGAATCGTAGTTTCCGTATCCAAGCGAATTATACCCCACAGCTATA
>CAZDAH010000084.1:3316-9695 GCA_964503405.1 uncultured Ignavibacteria bacterium | reverse complement strand
CCGGGATATTATCGGTCGATTCCTCGTGCAGACGGAGCTTTATTATAAACTCCAGCCTCGGGTTCCAGTCGGGGTCGACATCGGTAAGCACACGCGACGCTCCATAGCCCACGCCCACCAGAAACCTGTCGGTCAGGCCTATCTTCAGCGCCGCCTGGACGCCGCCTACAGGAAAAGTCCTCATGTCGAAATCGAACGCCCCTCGCGGGAGCATGCCCGCGGTCGGAGTATCGATGGTCATCCTGAGATTCGGACGGCTGACAATGACGTTGGCGTAAAGAGAGTCGTCGGTATCAATCGCCTGGGCGGACGCGGTCGAAGCCGCCAATATCGATATCAGTATCCAGCGTAGAGGCATAAATCGATTCTAAGGGTTATCATCCGCACTGTCAACTCTTTTGCTCGATTCAGTTTTCAATGAACTATCGCTCTGAATAAAAGCAAACTGTGTGCCCGTGTTTCCGCGGCTTCAATGTATTCTCTTTCAAGGAGTTGTGATATCCCCATAATCCTTTCTGATCGCTTATACGCACAATATTAGTGCCCGGTTCTGTGTTTCCGCACAATTTATAACCTCTCCCATCTGCGGAAAATATCGAGAATATGTCCCCTGACCCTGTCCACCGCGGATTTGAAATATTCTTCGGCCTTGTTCTGATCGAAATCGAGATAGCCGGCAAAGTCTTTGTAGGCGAGGATGGTCCCGGCATTGGGATAAGTGACAAAGCCCTTCGGTTGATTGTAAACCATGTCGTCGGAATACATATCTTTCTTGATGAGATCGGGCCGAAACGCCTGCACGGCCGCGTTCTCGTCAGTGGCGGCGTGACCGCCGGCGCGGCCGTAAATGCGCTCGACTATATCGTCGCAGCACATCCACCAGTGAATCACCGCAATCTTCTTCCTGGTCTCCTGCCAGGCCGCTTTGGCCGCCCGCCCCAGTTCTTCGATTTGACCGCCATGACCATTGATTATCACGATTTTCGCGAATTGCCACTGACCGATGGAGATCAAGAGCTCCCGGACATAATTCTCAAACGTTTCCTTCGAGACCGTCAGCGAACCGGCATATCCGAGCAGGGAACTGGTAATGCCATGGTTAACCGGGGGGGCAATAATGGCGTTGAGCTCGCCGGAGATTCTTCGGGCGATCTCGAGGGGAATGAGGTTATCGGTTCCCAGCGGCGAGACCCCGTGAGCCTCGACAGTCCCGACCGGCAGGATGGCGGTATCATATGTCTCCGGGACGAGCCCCTGGAACTCCGCCCAATTCAATTCTTCCCAAAGCATCTTAATCACCTTTCCCGAACAGGGATTGATTGAAATTGATCCGCAGCGTCTGCGCCAGGCAGATCAAAATGATTATCAATTGCTGCAGGACAATCGATATGGAAGCCGTGAGATAATTCCACTCGAAGCTTCTCACCCACTTCAAGATCGACCATGGTATCATAACTATTATCACGGCTGCGGCGAATACGGCGAAATTCCCGATCATAATTCTTCCGAAAGCCCCGGCAATCTCGCTTCTTGTTTCCCGGATACTGTCTCTCAATGATGATTCGCCGCAGCGGACCATCCTCAGTTTCAAAATCTGAAGATAAGTGGAGGCGGTCAGGAGCATAAGGAGCACAGCCAGCGGTCTGAAAAAATCCCACACTCTTCCCAGTATTCCCCCGAACATCAGGCCGATAAAAAACGCCAGCAGATAGATAAGCATGCCGAATACGGCCGTTTTAAGGAAACCGGGCCAGATCGCGACGGCGCGTCTGATATGCTCGGATAACGATTTTGTCACAAGCGACGACCCCGCGTTATTCACCGTTATCATATTGTAAATTGCCGCGGCGAATAATGTCTTCAAAGGGAAATAAGCCAGATAGATCACCGCCGCCGCCGCCAGGCAAATTATCAAGACCTGCGAATGATTGATAAGAAGGTCGGCGAGAATTTTCGGGGAGATTAACGGCCACAGTTCCAGGGCCAGGCCGCTGTGCTCCAGTCGAAGACGCATGAAAACAAGCAATGGGGCCATTAGCAGCAGTCCTCCCACGATTTCCAGCAGCGTTAAAAGAAGGGCGGCGGTCAATAATCTGCTTTTTAGAAATTTAATCATAAGAACAGCGCCAGGATTACCTCGACAAGGAAGGCCGAGTCCCAGTCGAAGGAGATCAGCCGGATCCAGTGCGATTGGATATACAATCTGTTATTGGCCAATTGCTCGTCCAACGGAGAAATGGCATGCTGATCGATGGCGGCATAAAGGGGTTTGCTGTCGGTTTTGAATTCGAGACTTGTCACTTTAGGACGGCCGCTCCAGACAGAATCGACGATGGAGCCGTCTTCGAGAATTAGGCTCACCGTCTGCGGCAGAATGCCGTCCAGAACGCGGCGCAAATCGACAGTCGCCATATATCGACTCTCTTCATCTGCAATAGACTCGAATCGAAGGCCAGTGACTGCGTAATCCACCCGCGCGGTCCCGTCGATAAATTGAGAATAAAACTCAGATAGATCCCTGCCCGTAAAATCGGATATCGTCCTTTTGAAATCATTCGCGCTCGGATGGCCGAATCGGTAAGTCATCGAATACCGCCGCAGTGCCGCCGCGAACAGGGTGTCCCCCACGACCTGCTCCAAAGTCCGCAAAACCATATTCGCCCTTGTATACACCGCCGATTCATATTCCATCCAGCCCGGATAATCGTAACTGGCGAGACCGATCGGATATAGGGAACCCTTCGACAGCGCGAAAATCCTCGATATGTCATCGTAGCTGAGCCCGAAGCCGAATACGGAGAATTCCGGTCCGAGGTCGGGCAGACTCTCCAGAATTGTATTCTCGAAGTATGTCGCGAATCCCTCGTCGAGCCACGGTTCGTCGGCTTCATTGGAAGCTATGGCCGCATAGAACCACTCGTGAGCCGTCTCGTGGGCGATCAATGATTCCAGAAGCGATCCCTCGACTACCCGGCGTCGTTGGCCGAGGGACACTATAATCATCCCGGGCAGTTCGAGCCCCGGGGACCCGCTGTCGAAATCGACAACCTCGAATTTATCGTAGGGATACGGGAAGAGTCGCTCGGAACAAAGGACCAGAGAGTACTTCGTCATTTTATCGACTCGTTCGAATAAAGACGTGTCGCTGCCGGCAAGCAGGTATTCGATTTTAATTCCCAGGGTATCCGATTCGAACTTCTTGAAGTTCCTGCCGCAGGCGAAAGCGAAATCGATTACGGTATCGGCGGACGCGTGCCAGATCGAAAGAGTGTCATCTTCATTGAGCAGGTCCAGGTTTCCCGTCGCTCCGACAACGAGATCCGGGGGCAATCTCAAGGTAACGTCGTATGATCCGAAATTTGAGAAAAACTCGCCGTTGGCGTGATATTCCCCGTCGATCAACCTGCCGGCTTGATAGCCGCAGAGTATGGGATACCAATGGGCCAGCAGATAGTCGCCTTTGCCATTGTGGCCGAATCGCGCTTTCGCCCGTGGTATGAGAAGTTCGAACTTACAGCTTATTTCGATCTCTCGTTCAGGAGGAATAACGTCGCGAAGTGATATATACATCAACGTACCGGATATTTCGATCCGGCTGGAATCGACTCTTTTTCCGTCGATTGCTATCTCGGAGACATCGAGCCTGGAGACATTCCCCGACGCGACGTCGGCTTTTGTGCTCCTGCTTTCGGAGCAAAAAACGCTGTTTGTGTCGGAAAAGGCGTTGGGGTACAAATGAAACGCGATTTTATCCAGCGGATCCGATGTCGGGTTCATGAAGCGAACCATCTGGCTGCCGTAGAGCCGGTGTTCGGCGGTATCGAGCCGAACGTCAATCGTATAGGAAGAAGGAAACTCCGGAGAAAGCCCGGTCATCATGCCGGCCAGGCTCACGGCTTTGACAAATTCGTTGATCAATATCCCGCCACCCCGTTTTCGAGAGTCCCGATATTCTCGATCACGATCCGCACCCTGTCCCCCGGTTTGAGAGGGCCGATCCCCTTTGGCGTTCCTGTGGAGACGATATCGCCTGGCAGCAGGGTCATGACGCCGGAAATGAAGCTGATCAGGGCGAAAACGTTACATATCTGGGCTGACGTTCTGTCATCCTGACGTAATTCGTCGTTTAAGTAAGTCTCTATCTTCAAATCGAGGGGATCGATATCAGTGACTATCCACGGTCCCACGGGGGCGAAACCGTCATATCCCTTCCCTCTTGTCCACTGCACGTCCTTCTTCTGGACATTGCGGGCCGTGACATCATTCAAGCATGTATAACCGAATACTGCGTCCCTCGCCTGCTTTTCGTCGACACGATAGATTCGTTGGCCGATAACAGCGGCCAGTTCTCCCTCGTAATCTATACGATCGAGATCGGGATGATAGGGGATGTTATCGCCGGGTCCGATTACCGCTGTGGGCGGCTTAATGAAGATAATAGGATTTGCCGGAACTTCGTTGGCCGATTGCGACTCTTTGATATGGTCGTGATAATTGAGCCCGACCAGCACGATTTTCGAGGGCGAGGCCGGGGCGAGAAGCCTGCATTCGCCAAGGGGAATCGCGCTGTCGGAAACCCGATAATCATTCCAGGGAGCGTGACTCAATTGGAATACGCTGCCGTCCTCGATCAAGCCCCAGAATTCGCCGTCGTCGAGACGCACGCGTCCGTAGCTGCTCATCGCGCCAACCCGCTCAAATGCGCTCTCACCGTTTCGCTCAGGCCGGAATGGTATCCACCCTCGAGCACGGAAACAACCCTGCCTTTACAATATTTACCGGCAAGGTCTTTGAGGTTCGACGTCATCTCGCCAAAATACTCGGTGGAGAGATCGATAAAACCCAGCGGGTCGTCGCGGTGAGCGTCGAAACCGGCAGATATCATCATCAGCTGCGGCTTGAAATCATCGAGCGCGGGGAGAACAGTGGCCTCGAAGGCGTCTCGGTAGTCGCGGTCGTCGGACCCCGCCCCCATGGGAATGTTCACCGTGAACCCCTCGCCTTCGCCTGTCCCGGTTTCCAGAGACGATCCAGTGCCGGGATAAAAAGGGTATTGATGCAGCGAAATATAGAGGACGCGGTTCGATTCGTAAAAGGCGTTCTGGGTGCCGTTGCCGTGATGCAGATCCCAGTCGACAATGGCCACCTTGTCCGTTCCGATGCTGTTCAAGGCCCAGGCGGCGCCTATGGCAATATTGTTGAAAAGGCAGAAACCCATCGCCTTATCTGATTCGGCATGATGCCCCGGCGGGCGTACGGCGCAGAACACGCTCTCGAATGATCCATCCAGAACGAGCCTGACGGCCTCCAGGACCCCTCCGGCCGCTATCAACGCCGCCTCTTTGGAAGCGGGCGAAACCGCCGTATCCGGATCGAGCATTTCGATCTCGGTAATATTCATATTCAGGATCTTGTCCACATACTCGGGTCTGTGTATCAACTGTAACTCTTCCCTTGTCGCTCTACGCGCCGCTATTCTCGGTATATTCGGAAAAGCGTCGAGCATCCGGCATATCGACTGGAGTCTCTCGCTTGATTCCGGATGCCCCGGCCCGGTATCGTGACGCAAATAGGCAGGATCGAACACCACCCCTATCTTGTTGGAATTATCAGACATCGATTAAAATATGCCGTCCCTTTCATCGACGGATAAGATATCGGGACGGGTGAAATTTGTCAATATTTGTTAACCATGGGACTTGCTTGGAGATAATCAGACCTGTCGCACCCGGATTTTTCCGGGAATATGACACCGGGTGAATTGTATATCACGGTAAGTCCCGGTGATCAGCCGGCTGCTGAACCAGCGGAGGGAAATATGAAGAAATCGTTCTTATTTTTGATGCTTGCCCTGCTGCCGGTGAGGGCATTTGCCCTGAATTCGCGCGAATCGAATCCGTCGATAATCGATATTCCCGACGCGCGGATAAAGGTGCACGACGAATCGAATATCCGCTTCACGATTTCCAATTTCGCGCAATTCGGCAATTCGGGCGATATGGACGATCCGGACGGAGGCGGTGTCGCCCCGTGCGGAGAATACCCGGCGTATTCGGGAAAAGAATATTTCTTTGCGGGAGCGCTGTGGATTGGGGCTGAGATCGATACCGTTGATCAAAACGGCGATCCTGTGCTCGACACCCTTGTATCTATCGGCCTGGACGGCTGGATAGGTATCAGCAGCGAGATGTATCCGAGTCCCGGAGACGATCAGTCATTATGGGAAGAGCGAAATATCGGCGATCAGGAATATGCAGCGGTTTATGTCGATACCCTGACCGACCCGGCGTATATTCCCGAAGATTATTACGACCAACGTCTTCATATTCCCCTCGGGGTGAAAATCACCCAACATAGCATGTGCTGGAGTTCTCCCGGA
>CAZDAH010000084.1:229-3306 GCA_964503405.1 uncultured Ignavibacteria bacterium | reverse complement strand
TCTCCCGGATACGACGAGACCTTCGTAATAGACTTCATATTGGAAAACGTCTGGGGACGCGATCTGAGTAATGTCTGGCTTGGTTTTTACAACGATGCCGACATCTGGCATAATAGCGAAAGTCCTTATGGCCCCGAACAGGGGGCAACGGACGATATTTGCGGTTTTATAGAGAATAACGGCCGCGGGATCGCCTGGATCGCTGATAATAACGGGCAGCCGTATGACGGGCAATTCGAAAATCGCAGTACCGTCGACGTAACCGGCATAACGCTGCTCAGCCATCAGAACGAGGGAGTCCAGTCTTGTTTTAACTGGTGGATACCTAACTGGTATGACAATCTTGACTGGGGACCTCAGCTGCAGAGCAATTTCCAAAGATGGGGTCCGTTCCCATCCGGGGGCAGGGGCCACCCGGCGGGTGATAAGGCCAAATACCAGGTCATGTCCAACGGCGAACATGATTATGACATGATCTGGGCGGCCCTCGATCACACTGATGAGGGCTGGATTCCGTCGGTGGAGAATGTCAACGATATTGCCAACGGCTACGACGCGCGATATCTGATATCATTCGGCCCCTTTCAGCTTCCTCCGGGAACATCGGATACAATTAGTATGGCCTTTTTTGGAGGGCGGGATTTGCACACCGACCCCCAAAATTACGAGAATAATCTTCGCTATAATGTCGAAGACTCGCTTTCCATAGCCGAATATTACAGCAATCTCGATTTTTCCGATCTGATCGAAAAAGCGGATTCAGCCTTCAGTTTCTACAGCCGCGGTTACACAAACGTCCCGCCCGGTCCCCCGCGCGGTTTTCAAGTCGAGCAATGGAGTGATCGGCTGGTATCGCTCGGGTGGGAGCATCAGGAACGCACGAATCTTCTCGAATACAGGATTTATCGCGGGACGGCGCCCGGCGTTTACGACCCGGAGAAGATCACCCCCGACGGTTTTATCGACTCAGTATTCGCGGATACCGCGATAGAGAACAACATTATATACTATTACGCAATAGCGTCGACCGCCATTTCAGGTATACAGGGCGGAGTCTCGCCGGAGGTCTTCATCAATTCAGGTCAGCCCCAAACTCCGACCGGGTTGACTGCGTTTTCGGAAGAGCTGATGGTCGATCTCTCCTGGGACGTCAACCCCGATTCCGATTTGTATGGCTATGTGGTTTACAGGGCAGTTCCCGGTCAGGAATTCATGGCGATCGACACTACCGAATCCAACTCTTATGTCGATATCGAGGTTCTCATCGGTCGGGAATATCGCTACAGGATATCGGCTCTCGATATGTTCGGAAATGAATCTTATCTTTCCGACATTGTTTCAATATACGCCATGGCTTTCGATTCAGGCATACTTCTGGTAATGATGAACAACCGGACTCAGAATCCGGATTACGATTCCATGACCGTACCCTACGAACGCGTGCTTGACGGTTATCCGCATCTTAGTATCGATTACGAGCCGCAGGGCATGCCCTTGTTGGCCTCGTTTTCCACGGTCTGGTTCGCCTTGGACCATCTGCTCGGAGCGCGATATTTCGACATAACCGATACGGATGGCTTATTTTCGGATTATCTCGACGCCGGAGGAAATCTCCTGCTAACCGGAAGCAGGCAAATTACACCGACCAGATCATTCAGCGGCTATCGGGAAATTCAACAGGATGAGTTCCTGGGCGGCTATTTCAACCTCGCCGCGATCCGTTTTCCGGACATCTACAACATCGAATTTTCCGGCGGCCGCGCGGAATCGCCGTCATTCGACGATTTCCCGGTGGATACGGTCCGGGCAAACAGAATCGAATTACCCCCGGTAGATGAGGACGGACGTTTGCCGGGGATCGGAACCATGGTACCGAACGAACCTGACGAAACCATCTACAGCTATATCTCGGCGATTCCGGATTCGTCGGATTTCCATGGCATTTCGATCGGAATAATCCACCATACCGATACTTACGGCGCAGCGGTTCTGGAATTCCCTCTTTACTATATTCCGGAGACGATTTCATGCGAGTTGTTGGAAACCGTCCTCGCGGAACTCGGAGAAGTGAGGGTTGATGTCGAAGACGAAGGCCTGAAATTGCCTAATTCTACGAGTCTGTTTCAGAATTACCCGAATCCATTCAATCGGGAGACGATCATAAAGTTCAGTCTCTCTCAGCGGGGCAGCACCTCGATTGCCGTTTACAATATCATCGGGCAGCGGCTCGCCCTTTTGCGGGATGGCGAGATGGAAGCGGGCGAGTATTTTGCGAGGTGGAATGCCGATAATTGTCCGTCGGGAGTCTATTTTGCCAGGCTGACCTCCGGGGAGATCGACCGGAGCGTTAAGATGATTCTGCTTAAATGAAGAATCGATATCTGCTCATCCCACGGCCCGCCTGATCCTGGCTCGCAGAAGCGGTATCAACTCCGAGAAAATCACCGCGAGCACAATGATCGCCCCTCCTGTTTTTTGAAGGGGGTCGAAATGATCGTCAAGAAACGCCGACGCGAACATATAGGCGAATACCGGCTCAGCGGTGAATATCAGGCCCGCTTTCACCGCAGAAGTCCTCTGCTGCGCCCAATTCTGCACCAAGAACGTGCCCGCCGTGCCGAGAATCCCCAGAAACAATACCGCAGCGATCGAATTCGCGGTTACCTGCGATCGAATCTCCTCGAATGGCAGGAACGCCGCGGAGAGGATCATGGTGGTGATCAGCTCCACCATCGTTATGGCCAGAAAATCCCTGCGCCGGACGACAATCCCCAGGACATAAATCTGCGCGCCGAACGCGGCCGCGCACAGCAAAGTCAGGAAATCTCCTTTATTCCAGCCGCTTCCTGCCGGATCGGTCAAAAGATACACGCCGAACATCGCCGCCAGTATTGCCATTCCGTTTACCGCGCCGGGAAACTCTCGCTTGTGCATTAACAGGAACATGGGGACAAAAATCGCAGCCAGAGAAGTCATGAAAGCCGATTTCGACGCTGAGGTGTATTGAATACCCACGCTTTGTGCCGCGAACCCAAGGAACAAGAAAGCTCCGACCAAGACTCCCCCTAAAATGCCGT
>CAZDAH010000084.1:0-219 GCA_964503405.1 uncultured Ignavibacteria bacterium | reverse complement strand
CCTTTTCATTCTCCCGATACAAAACGGGAAAATCAGTATGGAGGCGAGGGTGAAACGCAAGAATACGAAGTAGATCGGCGAAAGCTGATTACCGAGGACTTTTTTCAATATCGTAAATGATAGCCCCCAGACAACCGTCATCAGAAGAAGGGAAAAATCGGCGAGATATGCCTCTTTGGCATCGGCGCCTCGGCTCATCGGCTTAAGATAAGAGATGGT
>CAZDAH010000083.1:12326-13611 GCA_964503405.1 uncultured Ignavibacteria bacterium | reverse complement strand
CGGGAGAAAATCTGTAGCCGACACTTGGAGTTACCACATGACGCAATCCCGTGACCCCCAAAACCTTAGGATAGACGGTGCCGTAGATGCTGGTGTTGGAGGCCACTCCAAGATCGTAAGTATACCGGGCGAATAGCCGGTCGGTGCGCAGCCCCAGACTGTCGACAATTCGGTTCCATTCAACATGATAAATGGTATGGGCGTAGTTGAGCCCCGGGGTGACAGTCAGGAATCCGAGAAGTTTCTGAGGCGCTTTCAACGATGAGCTGGTTTGCACTGTCTGGTGATTTTTCCAGTAAAAGGAGCTGTCGGCTGTCGCGATCCTCTGCTTAAAATTCACCGCGCTTGTGGATAACGACAAAGTCAAAGAATTATAAAACCTGCTTTTCCGCTCCTCGACTTCTTCCCACGGTTTTATCCTCTCCTTCTTTTTCCTCTTCGTGGGGTCGGGAAATATCTGGAACGCAGGCAGGGTAAACGATACCGAGGGAAGCCTCGTCTGTTTGACGTCGGTGTCCAGATTCCAGCTTTGGTCGGCGGCGACCACCAGCGACGATGATGACCAGCGCCGGGTGAAGTTGGCGTTGGCTTTCACCGTTCGATCCAGCCTGTCCCGCTGGTCGTAAATGTTGTCCTCGATAAAACTCTTGCTGGAAACGAAACTCCCCGAAGCCCTGATTTTAGCCGACTCGCTGAGATCATGAGAGTGATTGAAATTCACCATCCAGTTGTTCCTGACGCTTTTCCTGTAATTGCTCAATCCGGTCTCTCGGCAGTATCTCACCCCGATTCCCCCATTCAACCTGTATCGAAGAGCGTAGTTTACGTTGGCGTTGAATATCGCGCGCACGTTTTCGAAGAAATCGAGGCTGGATTCCAGATCCCAGTAATCCGAGGCCGCCCAATAGTAGCCGAGATTGCGAATGAACCTCTCTCCCCTTTCGAAATTCCCGATCTCGAAAGTCAGGAATCCCGAATGCCGCCCTTTCCTCACCGGAAACACGTAATAGGGCACGGCGAAAACCGGCAAGTCGCCTATAATGACTATCACCAGGTTGGCGATGACCTTGTCCTTACCCACCATCTTCATCTTGTCGCTGTGGAAATGATAATGAGTATCCACTGGTTCGCTGCATGACGTGTAATTCCCGGACGATACGAAAAGGACGTCTTCGGAAACCTGCCTGATCTTCTCCCCATCGTAGAACCCGTCCTCGAATTTCGTGCGGGCCATGACCACCTGGCCCTTTTTGGTTTGAAGATTATACGACATCTTGCGGCCGTC
>CAZDAH010000083.1:6813-12316 GCA_964503405.1 uncultured Ignavibacteria bacterium | reverse complement strand
TCGAGCTTGTCCAGGCCCTGAAGCAGGACCGGCAACTGGGATTCCTCGCCTGCCGAATCCGATTCTATGCCCTCCGCTATCAGGATATTCGTGTTGATCTTATAAGTAATGAGTCCGGACTTGAGAATCATATCCTGGTAACGAAGCTCCCCGTTGTCGAGAAGCTCGATTTCGGAATCCTCAAAACTGTAATCGATTTCGCCGCCGAAATATCGGGTGGTGTCGTAGACGGGCTCCTCTTTGTCTTTTTCGAATTTCGGCTCGATATACTCTCCCTGTCCCCCGCCGGAGATGTTGACCCTGCGAATGTAGCCGTTGTCGAAATACAAAGTGATGGAATCGCCCGAAGCGACGTTGACCCCGCGTGTGAGAGTATCTGTAAGGGCCGGCGTATAAATCGAAACCGCGTTGTTTCTCATTACCGCTTTATGAATCTTGTCGTCGATAAAAAACGCCTCAAGCTCCCGGCCGGTGAGATCGGCCGTTGTAAATTCCTCGATAAGAGTATCCGGCCGGGTCTTGTAAAACGCTCCGGCGTTGCCCCGTGCCAGCAGGCGATCCGGGGATCCGTTCATTGTGAAGATCGAGATGGAATCTCCCACCAGGCGGTTTTCCCCGAAATAAACGACAGGCTCGCCGGTCAGTTCGACTCCTTCCGGCTCCCTGGTGAAACTGGCGTTACTTCCGGTCGCGGTCATCTCCTTCTGCGTGATCCGCACAGAATCATAGGCGACGCCAGCGTCGTCCTCGGCGAAGTATTCCATCCTTTCCGCCCTGATTACCATCTTCGCGTAATCATCGTGAGGATGCAGTATCAAAACCGGATCGCCGACGGCCTGGAATTGACGATCCTGCCGAAAATACTCCGCCTCCCGGCATGTGAGGAGCATATCCTCCAGGCTGTCTTCCATGATCACCCCCTGACGGGCGGAGATTCTCCTGTCGTTTCTGTAATAAGTCATGGAACCGGCGCGCAGCGTGCGTTGATCGTCCACCACGTAAACCGAATCAATGAAATTAACCAGCCCCGATTTTCGATACCACGTGGCTCTTCTGCTGTAAAGATCCACGCCTTCGTGGCTGAGATGCACGTTACCTACCAGGTTTACAATCTCTCCTTCGCTGGAGCTAAGCAGCTGATCCGCATGCTCCAGTTTCAGGGGCTTGCTCTCATCGCCAGCCGCGACGATGCCGGCGGACAATAACAGGCAAATGAGAAAAAATATGGGAATTCCCGCCCTCATACCCTCTTTTACGACAGAATTACCCATTTTCTTCAATGGTTTATATCGAATTCGCGCCTGTTTGGCAATCGGAAAGAGAAGCATGCGCTGTTGGAAATAGCCTGTGGAACACCGCTCGCGGGGAATCCCTTTATTAGCGATTCCCGCTTTAGGAGACGTTTGAAGGATGTATCAGCGCACCAGAGTCATTTTCCGGGAAATTCGATAATCCCCGGATGATAATCTGTAATAATATGTCCCCGATGCGGTCTCGCCGCCGCTATCGTCGAGTCCGTCCCAAACCAGCGAGTGATGGCCGGCGTCAAAATAGCGGTCGGCGACAACCCTGACCCTCTCACCCAGCACGTTGAAGATCTCGATTGCGCCATGTCCTGCGTCGGGCAGCGCGAAGGCGATTGTCGTGGCCGGATTAAACGGGTTCGGGTAATTCTGCGATAAGCTGATCTTGACGGGGATTCCGCTATAATAATCGTACTCGATGCCGGTCTGCCCTTCCTGTAATGTCATCCTCATCATCCAGTCATAGAAGGCGTATTGATTCCAGCCCTGGCCGTCAGCATACCAATATGACTGCCGTTCCTGAATGCCGGTATTATCAGCCCCGATATACGGTCCTGAATCCTCGCGGTCCGGCCAGTGGATAACCATCCACAGAGGTCTGCCTTCGTCGACCGGGGCATCCATGTCGAGACTCGTCCACGTGCCCGGGCCCGTGAGCGGAGGATTCTCGACAACGGCAATAAAATTCGAGGTGTCCGGAAAGGCGCCCGATTCGGAGGCGATCCCGACATAGTCGAAATAGCCGTTATAATTGGACGGTCCCAGGTAGAACCTGGCGTTTGTGATTCTGAATGGAGGGTCGATATTGGGTTCGAACCGCTGAGCGAATTTCCTGTTCTCAGCATAAGGATAGGCGTTGACCCAGATTGATACCTCGGCGGTTCCGTCGTCGTAAATCATTTCACGAACAACCTGGAACCCCTTGGAAAGGGAATTATCATCGGGAAAATAATCGTCTTCTACCAGAGCCTGGAACTCCGCCCGATACTCTCCTTCAACTTCAGGAATCCAGGCCTCGAACACGACCTCTTCCTCCATGTACGGCCCCAGTCCGTAGATGGTCGAGATCGTCGAAAATACGTTGTTTTCAGAGGAATCGTAAACGCTCATCTCCACGTCGAACGTTTCGTAATACGATCCGAGGTTCCTGAACGACGCCACCGCCGACATCGGCCAGTTAACGGTAGTCTGGTGGAACGGCGCGATGGCCGCGTTTGCCTTGACATCGTGCCAGCTTCGCAAAACAAGCGCCAGCTCGTTGTTCGACATATCCTCGTCCGATTCCATGTCCGCTTCGAGATTGATTCTATACCTGCCCTCCTCCGGCATGATAAAATGCGGTGAGAAATAGACAATGGTCGATTCAAACGACCCCAGGTTTTGCACGTCGAATGAAGAGTTGTAAATCTGGTCGCCGGATTCGATGTCGGTGATAGTGCAGACGGCGGTAAAATCGGCAAGCTCCATTCCCACGTTGACAAAAGTCGCCGTCGGTATGACATCCTCGCCCGGATTCACAAATTCGCCTGGTTCATCGATAGAAGCGACCGCGACATCGTTAGTCAGGGGATCGCGAATCATGATGGAATACACCATCCCGCCGTTGCCGAACTCTCTGGCATGCACAGCCTTGCCGCCCGCCGCTGCGAATCCGCCAGCTTCGGACAGGCTGACATTGAAAATCGATCCAGGCTCGTCGATATCATCGAGCAGTTGGAAAATCGGAATATCGGTTTCCCTGATGAAACAGGTTACCACGTCCCCGAATGTCGATCCGTATTGGCCCCAGCTGCCGGCAATGGCGTAACGGCCATCGCCGGAAAGGGATACGGATCCGACCGCGTCTCCATACTCGTCATAGTCGATATAGACCGCGCCGGTCGGGACGTCGAGCATTACGAACTTGCCGCCGTCGATCTGGTTATTGACGAAATCGAGAGTTCCGCAGGCCGCAGTCGATCCATCGGTGGAGATGTCCAGCGACATTACCCAGTCGTGACCCGTATAATGATTCCAGGAGAGAGCGTACTGAGAACCGTCCCATTCATATAAATATACCCTTCCCTGAAAATTCCCGGTCACCAGCTTGGAGCCGTCGCCGGATAACTTGGCCGTGTTTTGCGATCCGTTGTTGAGTGTGGCCAGTAGTTCTCCCTCGGGCACGCTGTAGACCATAAAATTCCCGTAGTTGGAAACCACCAGCCTCGAACCGTCATCCGACATATTCACGCCGTACTGACCGGATGTCGGCGTGAATTCCCTGGTAAAGACGGTATCATCGGCGGCGAGATCATAGACTATCAGGATCGCTTGAGTATTGCCAAGCGCCGCAGTAATGGCCACGAGGCTGCCGTCCCCGGAGAATGACACTCCCCGGCCGAACCACCCGCTTTCGAAATCGAATTGCCGTGTATATAGAGGTGATTCCTTTTGCCAGACATAGCCGGGCAATCCGGCGCCGGTTCCGGCGAAATCGGAATTCGAGGATGCCACCGGCATTTGCCAGTCATTATTCTGCCGGTAAGACCAGAGTGGGGATTCCAGGCCGGCCGAGACATAGGACGAAAAACGCTCGTTGTTCAGCCACCAGCCGACAAAAATCGACGAGCCGTCGGGAGTTATAGTTACGTTTTCGGCCACGGCGTTTTCGTGGGCACGATCCACCCAGACCACCTGGGCGAGGATTCTTGGATTGCGGATGGGCGGCTTCTGGCGGTTGATTTTCTCCGAAAACTGATTCTCGCCCGTTAAAGTTCTGATTATCCTGTTTCCGTCGCGTTCGGAAAACTCCGATCTGAATCCCGGTTCGGCGGACAGGCGGGCAGTTATTCCGCACAAACTCGCCATGATAATAATTAATGATTTTTTCATAAGGCCTCCAACTAATGCCCGATTTACAGGTACTAACCGGCCGAGACTTATCTCGTTGACATTACCATCCCTCTGCTTCGAAATATAAATCAGAAGCGGATAATTCCAAATGAAAATTCAGCCGGGCGGAATTGTCATTCTCTGAAAATATTAAGGCCGCCGACGGCGACGATCGGCGGCCCGGGAAACAAATTTTTTCGTGAAATCGCCAACGAGAGAATCGAGGTCACCTCAACAATGTCATCATTCTGACCTTTTCGACGTCTCCGAATTGAATCCTGTAAAGATAAATACCGCTGGCCACGTCCCGACCGCGGCTATCGGTTCCCGTCCATTCCACCGTATGATTTCCTGGCACGAACACTCCCGAGGCAATTGTATTAACTTCGCGGCCCAGGAGATCGAATACCGTCAGGTTCACCTCTCCTTTCTCGCGGATGGAGAAGGAGATACTGGTGGACGGATTAAACGGATTAGGGTAATTCTGACTCAGGCTCAATTGTCCGGGGACAGGAAAATCGTCGTCCTCGACACCCGTTGGATTCCACGAGATAGAAACGTCGTCGATAAGCATCCCGTCGCGACGGCCGGAACCGTCGGTAACCAGATGGAATCTCACTTTCACGTCGGGTTGACCGCCGTAGTCGTTTAGGCTGACATCATACTGAATGAAATTGGTTTGGGAGCCTGAGATGCCGTCGCCGACCCGGCTCCAGCTGGCGCCGTTATTCACCGAAGCCTCGATAAAGAGGGAATCACGATCAGCCTGCAAGTGCCCCATGAAATGGAACGACATTGTCGAGGCTCCTCCGGAAAGATCGAGCGAAAAAGTCGATTCCAGCCAGCTGTCGGTGTTATCGAAATAATTCAAAGTCGGTGAATCCGAAATCGAGACGTTACCGGTGACCGCGTCGATGGCGGTCAGGCCCCACATATTATTTGTCCCTCCCGATTTCCAGTAAAGCAAGCCGTTTTCGAACGAATCCTCGAGGGTATTGCTTCCGGGGATCACGCTGTAAGGATGAATCTCGCCTCCGAGAGGATAGAACGCTTGCGCCCCGTTGTCATCAACGGTTCTGAAGTAGTATTGAAATTGAGCTCCGGAGAAATCCGGGATTTCGCCGCTAAAATTGCCCCCCGAACCGCCCATGACGACTTCGGTGAAATCGCCGCTGTCCCCTTCGCGATAATCCAGGTAGGCTTCTATCACATTCGCTTCGCCGCTGAGCGAAATCTCCACCGGAACACTGTTCCCCGGGGAGACATTAATCAACGGTACATGGCCGAATACGACGTCGCCTTCGGGGTGGTAGTTCAAGGCGCGTCCC
>CAZDAH010000083.1:0-6803 GCA_964503405.1 uncultured Ignavibacteria bacterium | reverse complement strand
CCCCCAGCCGTAATGAATAACCGGGGTGTCCATCCGATCCGCGGTCATCATCAGCGCTTCTCTGACCATGATTGGAGTCCAGTTGGGATGCGCGGAGAGCAGCACGCCGCAGGCCCCGCCGACAAGAGGAGTGGAAAGGGACGTTCCGCTGGCCGTGGTATACCCGTCCATATCGTCGGGGTCGACGCAGACGGTCCAGATACCCTGGGCGCATACTTCCGGCTTAATGCGGTCATCGGAGGTGGGGCCGTACGATGAGAAGCTGGCCAAATTGCGGTTGGGATCGACCGCCCCGCAGGCGATAACCGAGTCGCCGTCGGCGGGGGCAATCAGCGTGCCGGGCGAATTGCCCGAATTTCCCTGCGCGGTGGCCACCGCTATTCCGTTGTAGGCAGCCAGATCGGCCGCTATGGTTACGATCGCCGTATTGCCGTCCATATCTTCATAAGAATAATCCTGATCCGGGGAATCGAAACCGTAGCGATAGCCTAAAGAGGCGGAGATAACTGACGCGCCTATTGAATCGGCCCAGAGCGCCGCCGCCGCCCAGTTATCTTCTTCAATATGATGCTCCGAGGATATATCCTCGCTTTTTGAGAGCACGAAACTCGCCATATACGACGGGCCGTACAGGTGTCCGGAGGCTTCACCGCCCAGGGTCGACCAGGTCAGAGTCCCGTGATCGGCCTGATTGAAAGAGTCCTGGTTCGAATCATAATCGGTATTATCGTCGCCGTTAACGAAATCGTACTGGGCGAGCAATCTCCCCGAATTTATGATGTTTTGAAAAGCCTCGTGCCCCTGTTTATAGCCGGTATCCATCATGCAGACGATCACGCCCTGGCCTTTAAACCCGAGCTCATGGGCAACCACCGCGTTGATCTGCTCGAGCTGCCCCAGCGACGCGCCGTAGTCGAGGGAGACCAATGTCATATCAGGAGGGATGGGAGCTATATCGACCGGGAAATTGCTTTTCGAGCGGGCCACGGTTCTTATATGGCGGACGAAATCCAGCGAGGCTAATTCCTCAATTTGCGAGGGAGAGGCGTCAACCGAGACGCCGTTGAACCATCTATTCAAATGACGCACTTTCGCGCCCGTGGAAGCGATCCTGTCGACATATTCAGCATATACCGGAATATCCAGAAAATCAACGAGATTGTCGGCACCCCTGGCTTTGGCCCGCCGCGCCCTGGCATCGTCGGTCAGAGCCGCCTCCAGTTGAATCAACTTCAAATTATAAGCGTCGTTGGTGAAAATTCCCTTGTCGGTCATAAATACCCATACCGGCGTAATCTCGTCCTGCGGCAGAGTCGAAAGATAGCTCCGCAGCTTTCCTTCCATAATTCCCGCCTGTTTATCCGCTATAAATTGATGGTGTCCTGGCCAGGCGGCCGGATTCGTACCTGCGACACCAAGCGACCACGCGCATATCACAATCAATGCCGCCGCGATAATTGACTTTTGCATTCCTCCTCCAGGGTCTTATTCAATTCTACTTTAACCGAACCAAGTTAATCATCAGAGGGGAAAATGTCAACCGGATTTCACCGTTATAGTATGACCTGTCCCTTGCCCATTCTATCGATATCGGAATATCTCTTATCCTCGAACCTGATCTCCATATCCGGATGGAACGGGGGGGAATCGAGCAGCCCGGAAATCGCCTGATTCTCTTTTTTGGGGATCCAGCTTAGGGTAAAGGCAATACTCGATCTATAACCGAGCGCTTTGGAATAGTACTCTCTCAGACTTTTTGTGAGAGACTTTTGATGATTGAGTTGATAAACCACGAATGCGGCATCGGAAAGTATCTCGAACACGATCCCCTTGAAGCTTCTCTTGTTATTTTGGATGAACCTGAGCAGAGTCAAAAGACCGTTGTACTGGCATTCGTAAAGACTGCCGAAATGCCTGTTTTTGTACACAATACCCAAATCGGGAATGGCGAAACCGCAAGATCCGCTCGAATATTCCCCGCCTCCGGCAACGTGAGAAACACCGAAGAAATAGCATCTTATTTTATCGCCGTTTTGAGAATCGTCGCTCATAAAAGGGTATAAAGCAAACCATGTGCCTCCATGGAAATCCGAATCTTGAAATTGTAAGTTTTTGTTGTTCTTGAAGATATAGTTATCAGAGAACTTTATGAGTAAGACGCGCGACAGCTTATTGACTATGACTACGCATTTAATTGCCGAAAATCAAAATGTGGGGGTTCAGTATAGATTTTCGCGAAAAGCGCCCCTACTTTCGATTTATTTTAGGCTAGCATACGATGCGCCTAAATTTTGCCGTCGCCGTCGCAATAACGGCAGTTGACAAGCTTTTTAGAATTTCGGTGCTCGCCGGCAGCCTCGAGGCATTCTACGCAAGAGGTCATTCGAGGCTTGGCCCCAAACATCTGGCCGTGGCTCTTGTCATAAGGGGTGCCGGCGGCACAGATACCGGTGGCGTCGCAATGTTCGCAATTGATCCCCAGCTTCTTTTTGGGCGGTGGAGGAGGCGTCGGCTGAACCGGCGGTTCCGGCGCTGGCGTCGGCGCGAATTTCTTCTCCGGCATCGATACCGCAATAGTTTCGGGCATCGGCTTTTTCAATGCCTGTTTTTTGACGTCCGTCTTAGCCCAGGTCTTTTTCGCCGTTGTTTTCGGCGATGGTTTCCTGACTGCTGATTTCGTCGCCTCTTTCTTCACGACTTTCTTCGCAGCTTTCTTTTCTGACTTCTTCGCCGCGGTCTTCTTTTTGGCCGTTTTCGCCTTCTTCTTAGCCGGCATGCTGGCCCCAACCTTTCTATCAGCCGTTAGATTTCCCCATTTTGGATCCGGGCTTACCCTGCATTTCAGAAACATTCTTCAGGCCCGTTCTTCCGAATTGTATGACTGTTCGCTCCGGCTGGCAAACGATTTTTAAATCAAGCGTAATCTCGGAAAGCCGATAGAGACTATAAGAAAGCAAGGGGAGGGAACTGCGGTGTCGGCAAGGTTATCGATAATCAAACTGATCGTTCCGATGGTGACCGCGCTTTTCATCTCGGTTTACGCGCATAACAACTTCGTCGGGTATTCCGGGGCGCCCGGCTCCAACGGCACCTGCGCCAGTTCCTGCCACGCCCAGTATAGCTTCGTGCCCAGCATCGCCGTTACCGGATTCCCCGAAATCTACGAACCGGGGACCGAGTACACTATACTGGTGACACACGACTCAGGCGTCGCGATCAACCAATTCAACGCCTCGGTCAGGGTCGGCGAGAGCCCTGATTACGCTGGAATTCTAAGCGCCGGCGAAAATACCGACATCTATGACACTCCAAACGAGACCAGCGGCGCCCACTGGAATTCCTCCGATATCGATTCGGGGACTTTCATCTGGACCGCCCCCGATGAGGGAGCCGGGGAGGTTCGCCTCTACCTGGCCGGGCTGCAGGGAACGCGGGCTTTCGGCGCCGATACCCAAATTGTCCTGATCGCCCATGAGACCCAATCGGACATCCAATATCTGCCCGGCAAACCGGTCCGCTTCTCCATGGAGCAGAATTATCCTAATCCCTTCAACAGCGAGACGATCGTGGAGATAAGCCTGGCCGAAGCCGGACAGGTCGATTTTATCATAACGAATATTTTAGGTCAGCTCGTTTACGAGTGGCGGCGCTCCGCTCACCAGCCGGTGACCGTTGCCATAAGGTGGGACGGACACAGAAGCGACGGCGCGGAACTGCCGTCGGGGGTGTATTTCTACCGGCTGACATCGAAAGCCGGCACCATAACCAAGAAAATGATGTTGTTACGCTGATCTATATTCTCTCTGATAGGTGGGATTGGCCCTCCGCGGCAACGCGGGGGGCCTTTTTGCGGCAACCTTTTGCCCCCCCCTTGAGTTACGACAAGGGGCGTTGATTTTTTATAATTTTTTGGTCTCAACTTTAGCTAATTTTTTTTCAAAAGGATCTATTTTTTTCTTGACAAACTAATACCGCTATGAATACTTTTCTACCGTTCACTTTGATAACATGTGTGAGCGGTGTCAGGTTCTTAATATTCTGATTGGTGGCGAATCGGGGTTATGAAGCGCACGATAGCATTTTACCGAAATCTTAAGATTTTGCCCAAAAAGCTCTTTATAATAGTCTTATTATTATCTTCTTCATTGATTACCATAGCGGGCGGCGATTTAAAATGCGATGAGAGCAAATTTCATGATTATGGACCGCCTCCCCCACCGCCTCCATTAAGGGAGGAGATATTAGCTGCAATGCTATCAAAGGCCAATTATTTTGTGTATTGGCTTAATAGAGGAGACATACCGAGTTACGAATATACTGTATTTACTGACGATGGAGATCGAATGACATATTCGCTGGGATATGGCCATGCTTTTGATGATGTAGAAATATTTGAAACAAAATTACTAACGGCGACTCCTGAAGATTATCCATTATTCTATTGGTCCGACTACTTATGCGACGTTTATGTTGACGGTGGGAACGGAATTTTCAGACCTGGCGGCAGAAAATACGCTGCTGACAATTGTACGCAGTTTTACGGGCGTCCGCTGTGCTATGAGCCCGATATTTTGCCAGGTACTTACGAATGTAGCTGGAGTTGGACCGGCAGCATGTGCTACACTATGGTTTATTACTGTCTCGTAGAAGCCGACGAATATTTTAAATCCATTTTAAGTCCTCAAACAGATGCTGGCGCCATGCTCTATATTCTACTGAATTCACGTAGGGTAGAAGAAATCACCCGAAACCAAATCGCGGAAGGTGATCTTATATTTATGGATCTCGACGGAAACGAAATATATGATGATCATGTTGGGGTAATAAGCTACGTAGATGCTAATGGCAATTTCAATAACGATTGCTGTTTAGGAATAATAGGATTTTATCCTCAACCATTCTGGTACAGCGCTGCAGAAGCTTCAATGGAAGAGTTTAATTCTGCCATGTCAGAAGATTGGGAGTTTTATGACTGGTTTTATGTATCTAGCGCTAGAGTGCGGTATCTAAAGATTTTGGCGTACTAAATTAAAGGCAATAAAGAGGCTGGTTTTCATGATACCATTAAAATGCTGGCGACATCATTTTCTCTATCTTCCATTCTTCATATTTGCTTTGAATACTTATAAATTGCATGCCCAGTCGATTTATCATCGGGATATGGCCGTGGAATTTGAAGTTGATAGCCAAAACCCGCTCGCAGAAGTGAGCATTGGTAGGCCAAATCCGTTTTCCGCAGATTCTCGAATTGTAAGTGGTCATTCAACCAGTCAATACTTGTCTGACAACGAAGATAGGTTATATTTTTTGAATGTTTCCACGCAGACTATTATAGTATGTGAATTGAAATCTGATAATATCGATGAACTTCCAATTTCCGTTGCAGATTACCCTTTACTAAAGAATTACTGGCTTGGCCCAAATGATGAGCTCTATCTTTGGGTCGCAAAACGCGATAAAATTGCCTCAAGGACGTTTCTCAATAAACTTGTAAGATTTATCAACGGAAATACTGGATATTCTCTTGATTCACAATTTGATACTTTTGAATACCATAACCCTCCGGGATTAATCAACATAAGTCCGCGGGGCGATATTTATATAGAACGATGGACGAGCCCAGGGGCTGCATCCAGCCAATACGGCAAATTTCATAACGATGGAGCGTATTTAGGTGCGTCGGATGTAGTATGCAAAACTATAGACGGAACGGAAATATCTCTGGTAAGGAGGACATTGGGCCCAGGAAAATCGAGTTCTTCACTGCTAAATTATACAAATAATGTGACGCTATATGAGGTGCAATTCAACATACGGACTATAAGATGCACTACCAACGGCTCTATAATAATGAGAAATTGGGATTATGACAAAATACCCTTGGCAGACAAGAATATATTACAAATCGATAAGCCCTATGTGGTTGTATTTGATCAGCAGGGAAACGAAACGACTATTGATCCTTATGAAGAATGCGCTAATAGCGATTATTCCTACCACAGCGTGTCTTGTATTACCAGCAATTATAATGGAGATATCTACGCTACCGTAGTGTACTTTAATATTCCGGGACAAATTACTGGCGATGAGACGATAATCCTATACAGATGGGTGGCCGAATGATAGAGTCGCGTGTATATATTCCCCGGATTATGATCTATATTGGCCTTATTCTCGCGGTAATGACCAAGATTGGTTTTACCGACTATTCGCCGACCACATTCGACAGAATTCCACTAACATTACAGCAGGAATTAATATGGGAGTTGACCTCAACTCAACTGAATAATTGGGCCGATTATTCGGTACTGAAATATCCAAGCGAAATAGACGTCAAGAACATTGCTGAAACGAATTTATCATTAACGATTATTCCGGATTGCGGCTGGAGCAGGATAATGTCAATTCAGACTGCTTGGAATATTGAAGGAGCCCTGGATAATTGCAACAGCTACGGACACGTTGGTCGTGGAGCCGGAGAGTTCAGATTTCCAGTTGGCGTCGCAATAGGTAACTACAACGGCATATTTGACCCCCTAAATGATTATATTTTTATTGTGGATTCATTCAATAAGAGGATAGTTAAACTGAGATACGACGCCTTATCCAATGCTCTCATATGGAATGATTCATTTGGCAGCGGCGAACTGGTAAACCCAAGATGCATATATTATTTTGATAATCTTACTGCATCCAGAAGCGACGACAGGATTATTCTTACGGATGTAGAGGCATCAAAGCTGATAATGTACGATCCAAACGGCGCATATGACCTTCTCCCAAAAAACTGGACAATTTGAGAC
>CAZDAH010000082.1:0-13632 GCA_964503405.1 uncultured Ignavibacteria bacterium | reverse complement strand
CGAAATCCCCGCTATATCCTCCCGCCACCATTGTTCCTCGCAGATACCAACCGGTATCGTCCATGTAGGGCGTTCTTTCGTACGTAAATAGCTTATTGGTGTAGTTTTGAAGATCGCTGACATAATCTATCGAGATTCTCCCTATGAGAATCTCCGGGAAATAATCGCCGCTGGTCAGGAAGGTATAATGGTTGTCCGATTCGATGTCGCCGAATCCGTAGGGGTTGGAATATGTTCGGGTGACGATTCCCGCGCTGGACGGCATGGAAACGTCGGCCACGATATTGATGTAATCAGGCTTCACCTGGCAGGTATCGAACCGCGCGGATATGTAATTCTTGATAGTCACATACGACGGGTTGGAGCCGATGGCGCTCTTGGCGATCAATTCAACATCGAACCCCTTGGCTTTCTTCCAGTCGGCGAAGGGCATGATATGATCGAGGAACTGGTCGGGGTAGATTATCCAGTAGGCTCCCCTGGTGACCTCGATAGGATCGAACACCAGCGCATTATCGAGAATTCCTTGGTAAATCGGAGCGAACGCCTCAGAAATCTGATTGTCAAAATAAGTGAGCCTTGAACCGGAATGCTCGATTTCAATCTCTATATCGTCGTAAACGCGCAGAATCGAATTTTCAAAGTCGTATTGCACAGGCGAGAAGGTGATCGAATACAGCCGCAGGTCTCTCATCACGCCGGCGACCTCCCCGATAACAATCTCCGAGCTCAGGGCCGCAACCCTCGATTGATCGCTATGTTGATGAGCGGTCAGCTCCTCCTCGTCGGCGGCCGCCAGGGCGATGCCCTGCAGTTCCACATAGCTCGATTTGGTTACGCGCAGGCTGGGATCGGAGTCGAAGGGCACGGCGATCACGCGTGTAACTGTGGGCAACAGCGTCCCTTCCTCCGTCAGGAATTCTCCGCCGCTGACCTCGAACTCCTCCGGCAGGGCGATGTCATAGGTATCCATGCCGTTGACGGTTGACTTTTCGTAGTCGATTTGCGATATCTTCAGGTCGATCGCGGTGCGGTCCAAATCCGCCGACACCGTAGTCGCGCCGCTCTGACCGTCGTTCAAGGTGAAATGCCCGTCCTCGGCCCCAAACGCCGTGACAAAGCTCATGGCAATCACAACCGCTATGCGGAGACTCATTTTCTTTCCTCCCTGACTGTAAATCTCAGATTCTCTCGTTCAATCCTGCTTCGCTTATAGTCTTAACAAAAAACAAAGCCCGGCCGTTCCAGCAATCGATAACTCCGAGCGCCGCCCCACCCCGAATCTTCTTCAATATACACAACCTTGACGGTTTTAGAAAGGGAAAATGGCGCAGCTATGTCAAGCATAATTGACTTCGGCATGGGCAAAATCCCGACCAGCCGTGCTCGGCGGAGCCTTTTCGACAGCGCCTGCATGCAGATCGCCTTAGAATTTCCCTTGACAATAATTTCAAATGGGCTAATTTAACCATTAGAATAAGCAAAGCGGGTTTGCCGCCCTATGCTCAGGAGATGGAATGGCAAATCGCGGTATGCATAGGTTTTCCGCCCAATACGATGGGGAGATAGTTTAATGAATGTTGGGCGAGACAAATATCTATTGATTATCTTAATCATAGGCTTCGGATTAGTTTCAGTCCGCGCCCAATGGTATAATCTCCTTACATTGGATGTTAGTTCATCAGATTTGAGTCACTATTTGTTTGTGGGCCCGGCCGGCGATTTAAACGGGGACCAATATGATGATTTCTTCGTGGGAAACCCTAATTACAATTCTGGCCAAGGTTTTCTCAAGATTATATACGGGTCGGAAAATCCAGATACGGTGGCTGACTGGTTCGCTCAAGTTCCGAATGCTCATCCTTCCTATTTTGGGGCCTGGGCGGATAATATTGGCGATATGGATATGGACGGGCAAGATGAAATTGTGGTCGGAGCGCCCCTATATGATTATTATTTCGGGAGAGTATTCCTTTTTAGAACCGAACCCTTTGATACGCTATATGATGAAATCTTCCTAGGCGCCCATGAAGGTTTTGGTGAATATCGTGCATATGGAGATATCAACTTCGACGGATATAGAGATCTGCTTATTGGCGAAAACGCGACGCCGCCACTTTCGCAGGCTGCGAGTGTTTACTTATTTTTGGGCCAGTCAGAAATTGATACTGATCCCGACTGGACACTGACCAGACACGAGGACGGCGATGTTTCTGGAATATCAATGGATCCCTCCTGTTCGGGAGATTTTAATGGCGACGGCTACGATGATTTCTTGGTTAGAGAGAATGTTGATTATATTCAAGACTCATTGACTAGCGTATTCAACCTATATTTCGGGGAGATAATTCCTGATACAATTCCTGCGTTTACATTTGCTGACGGAGTGACGCAATGGGTGGGCGACTTGAATGGCGATAGTATGGCTTATCTACTAAAGACAAAATATACTGATAATTCAATAAGGGCTATACTGTACTTCGGAAACGATGCGGGTGATACTCTTCACAGTCAGCTGTTGTATGATTCCATTTTTGAACCGAATGACATTAGGTTCTCGGTCAGATCTATAGGTGACCTTAATAGTGATAGCTATGACGACCTTCTGATCTTGAGAGGCCCTGTTCAAGAACATCAGTATACATATACTGCGGAACTTCTTTATGGGGGAATTGTTATTGACACCATTTCAGATCTAAATTTCAATATCCCACGCCTTAATAACAAAGGAATTATAGATCTCGGGGACATTAATGGCGATGGAAGGAGAGAAGTTGCGGCGCAACAATATTTTTCCTATGACAGCGTCGTCACCTCTATTTTCGCGTGTAACCCTACTAAAATCGATACGGGAGCTAGTGAAGGGACGTCCTTTTCAAAAGATATTTCGGTTTTTCCAAATCCCTTTAACTCTTATTGTACGATTATGTTTCCTCGAGATTACGATAAAAACGTTTCTATCAATATCTTCAATATAGCCGGTCAATTGGTTAGGGTTATAAAACCATCAGATGATAATCGGAATATTGTAGTATGGGATGGAAAAGGATCGAATGATCAATCGCTTTCTGCCGGAATTTATTTTCTGAATGTCAATGGAAGCAAGGGAATTAAGCAAACCGGAAGGATAGCGCTATTGAAATAGATATCTTAATTACTACGGAGGGTTTATGCGTTACAGATTTTGGATCTTGGGTATATTTCTGTCTACCATTTTGTTTGGTGTCGCTTCAGCCGACTTTGATTTCAATCTAACATATTCATTTGGCGATGTCTTCTTTGATACTCTTAACGGATATGATGTTATCCAAATGGAGAATTGTGACAAAATAAATGATCTTGGAAGACCGTGGCTGCCAAAGTCATCGCATACCTTCATAATCGCCGCGGATTGCGTTTACTTTGTTGCTGGAATTGGAGCATATTATTCGATTTATACTAAAGCAGTTCTGTTAAAATAACTCGATTGAACAAGGAGGGGTTCGTGTTTCGCTTATCAATAGCATTTATTTTTACAATGATTCTCGATCTTAACCTGAATGCAGGATCAATAAATTATACTGCATCGTTTAGTGAAAGTGATTTTACTTTTCGGCAAGAAAATGGGTATGATGTTATAGATCATCCCGAATGTAGCTTTTATAATCTCCACGGAGATCTAGGCGCACCGCAAGTGTTAGTTACTAAGATGAATTTTATTATACCATTGAGCGAGGACATCCAATCAGTTGTGGTTAATAATGCGACAGCAAAACAGTTTACCGGCACTTACAATTTATTTCCTGTTCAATCAAGTGATTATTACTCGGTTGGACATACTATCTGGATAGCACCGGATTCTAATTATTATGGAAATAATGATCCTTATCCCTCGACCGCTATAACCTCTTCTAATACCGGCCTCTTTGACGGAGCAAATCATATCGCATCAGTACATATATTTCCGGTTCGCCCCGGCTCTAAGAAGGTGCCCCTGACTTTAGTCAGGGAACGCAGCCAGCGGCCTGAAAAACTTGCGGCAGTCTATAATCTCCGGCCCTTTCCCTTTTTCCCCGGTTCTGATAATGGCCAGAGGATGACGATAAACCCGGATGCCGTCGGGCAGGGCCTTATTGGGAGCGTATTTCCTGTTGTATTCGCGTTCGCGAATGGCGAAACTCCAGAAATCGCCGGGACTGAACCGGAAATCCCTCGGGGCGTGGAAAACCGCTTTTATTCCCCTGCCGAGATCGTGCACAGTTTTCGTGGTCAGCGGTGAGATGTATCCCGACCATCTTCTGAGTCTGGGCCAAAGATCAATCCTGTTTTTGGATTTCTCTTCGATGGAAAACCGCCGCAGAATGGGATGGATATCTGTATCCAGAGTCACCAGGATATCGTCTCTTCCCTGATCGATCGATTCGATGCGGGCCATCTGGCCGCCGCAGCGATGCAGTTCTGTGATCACGTTGGAGATCTCGACCCAATCGCCCTCTTTCAGCGATTCCCCGGTGACCGGCTCGATCTCCTCCACAATCAATGAGTTCTCCTCCACCGCTTTCAAAATTCTCACCGTTGTAGCCGCGTTCTCGTCGGACCATTTAAACCCGTCCTCATAAACGCCGTTGGATTTTGGCCCTCGATGCAGCTCCAGCCGAAAATGCAGATTCCCCGGGATCAGCCCTCCCCCCATATCAACCTCGCCGAAACTGATTGGAATCTGATGGGCCGATTGATCCATCTACAGGGTGAATAGGAGCCGCTCGGAACTTTCCAGCCCGGCCACGAAGTTCTCCGCCCGTTCGGGATTCTCGACAAGATTTGTCATTATCGCTTTTACCTGACCGATCGTTTTCATTCTCAGGCAGGTGTCCGGCCCTCCCAAAGCGGGCTCTCGAAGATTTTCATCGTCGACATAGCTGATCGTCTTTTCCCAAACCTCGAAATAAACGAGAATTGCTTCGCCCTGGCCTTCTATTTCCGGCTCTGGATAGTCAAGCTGGGTCCTGAAGGTAATATCTTTATCCAGCTTAAATCGATACCCGCCGGCGTACACGATTCCGCGGCCGATGGAAAAATCGATGACCCCGCCGGGACCGCGCAGGAAATGATCTATTTTCAGCGCCTGGGAATTATTCCGGGCGATTTCGTTGGAGGCGAGCGGGACGGCGAAATCGCCAAAGGCAGCCCTGACAAGACACCTGAATCTCTCATCCCAGATTTCGACCTGTTCGTTCCAATCCGAATCGAGATCCACCCGGCCCTGCTGTTTCAGAACTGCTGAATAATTAATCCCCGGACGATACCTGTAGTTGGAGAAATCCCCTTTCACTCCGCCTCGCATGAAGCGCCGCAGCCGCCGTCGAAAATCTCGATGTCTCGTTCCGCCGACGGTCTGATCGCCGCAGAATTTCTATTATCATCCTTTGAGATAATCGTCAAGCCAAATCAGAGGCGGAAGGGGAACGATCCGCAACAGATATTCTGTTGTGATTTGAATCGAAGGCGCGGCCATGTTTTCATTTGTAAATGTGATTGCCCGCGATTCTTGCGTATTGTTTGATCAATAAAGCGAATTATCGGATAGCCAAATGAAACGGGTCGAACGCCGATTCGTCTATCGTGCGGGTAGACTGGAAGTTATGAGAACGCGACATTTTTGAACCGAGAAAAATCGGCTGAATCGGCCCGTCCAGAATCAGGCGGGCGATGCCGACTCAGAAAACGGAATCAAGCCGGTATAACCGCGGAAGTTGTCAGGAGGGTGATTTCGATGATAAAAAAGGAGATTACGTTACGGGCCGGGAAAAAGAGAGTCTGGGATCATATAACCAGCGACGAGTACTTCAGCGATATATGGCAATCGACAATAGAGCGGGGAACCGATAACGAAAATACCATCAGGCTGGTGGAAACCGGCGAGACCGTCAAAATCACCAGGAATTCCCCGCCGAATCTGATTTCATTTTTCGGGGGCTACGGTTGGCTGCCATTGACCACAACCCTTGCCGTTTCCGAAAGAAGAAATCTCACCAGCTTGAAAATAACAGTCCATGGCTGGGAGAATATGGACGAAAACGAGATTCGTTATAAAATCCCGGTTATCTCGTACGAATGGGAACGGCGACTGGCCATGACCAAGAAAATGCTCGAATCCGGGCAAATGCCCGTCGGCCGCGTCTAAGTTATTGCGAATTAACGAGTTAATTTCGAACAAGGGGAACGAATGGAAGAGTGTCGGATCAATAATATGAGAATCTGTCTGAAGTCGATCCCAATCGAGAAAATCGATGGCCAATCCGACAATGGCAATCCCCGGAAGTTCATAATCAGAATGACGCGTCCCGCGGAATCTCTCCCTGGCCCGTCGATCTTGCCCGACAGCGATGAAAAACTGTTAATAAGCATAGGCACCGAGAAGCTCCTGGATACTCTCTTTCGATAATTATGGCATAATCTCCATGAAGGCAGTCTCAAGTCTCGGATATTCGTAATTCCGCAGAGATCGCATAATACCTCGCTATTTAGTGGAACAATCGCTTGTTGTAATGTTGTTAAGTCATTGATGCTTGGAAGTTATTCGCTCTTGACAATGAACTCGCGGTCAGTATATTGATGCCGAGTTGAATATGTCTAAGGAGTTGTGTTGCCGATAGAAAGGATCGGAACTGGAACGAAATCCAACAGGTTTCGTTTTTGTTTAAGCCACTCAGGCCGGGCCCGCGCTTTCGGATGGAAATGATCTAAGGAGAGAGATGTTATGGGGTTAAGTTCGGGAATGTCGCTCAAGCGCATTAATTTTATGGGTTTTGTGGGTCTATTAACTGTTCTTGCATTTTTCATTATCTCCGGATGCGGCGAGGAAAAAGTGGTGATCAGGTACTTGAAACCGCCTCAACCGGTCGAGTTGATATTCCCGCCGGTCGACACTTTCATAACCGAGAGCAACCCGACTTTCACCTGGCATTTTCTCGACGGCGCGTCGCGATACCAGATCCAGGTCTCATTATCGGTTAATTTCATCAGCAACTCGATAAACACGACAACCTCCGATACAGTCTATACTACCGTGTCGGAACTCTCCAATAACACCTATTTCTGGCGAGTCAGGGCGCAAAACGCAGATACGTTGTGGGGCGACTGGTCCGACGCCGAAATCAGGTCATTCTACAAAAGCGATTATGTCGATTATATCACTCCCCTTTCCAGCATTACAACCTATGGAATTTGCCAGGATGTTTACGTCCGGGGAGATACGGCCTATGTCGCCGATGGCCAGGCGGATCTTACTATATTCGACACCTTGGACAAGAATAATCCGACTCTGATCAGGAATATCGACACCATCGATGACGATTACGCTTATTCCGTCTATATCCCCGCCGCCGATACCTTTCCCTACGCTTTCGTGGCCGATCTCGACGGGCGCGTGCAGGTCATCAACACCGCCGACACCTCATTTTTATACAACTACACTTTCGGCGAGCAGAACCTCAGGGATCTCGACGCCGGAATAATCGATGATACTCTTTATTTCTTCACCATCCGGGCCAGGTCCGGGTTCAACCTGGCCAGCATGAGCATTTACCAGATAGTTTACGATCCTTATCCGCGCCTCGGAGATTTTTATTATATCAATCCCATCGACATGCCGGCCAATCCCTACGGAGTTAAATGGGATGGCGAGTACGTCTACGTGGCCTGCGGCGAGGTGGGCATAAGGATTATCAACATCAGCGATATCAACGCCCCATACGAGTACTCATCGCTTATCCTCGACGGCATCTCTTACGCGGTGGCGGTAAGCGGAGATTACGCCTATGTCGCCGCCGACCGCGAGGGTTTGTATGTGGTGAACGTGCAGGATAAGGCCGTTCCATTTGTAGTCAACCAGATCAACACGTCGGGACGAACCAGGGACGTTCACATAGTCGGAGATTATGCGTATATAGCGGACGGTTCGGGCGGCTTGAAAATCATCGATATTTCGGTTCCCGACTCAGCGCATTTCGTGGTCGCTTACGATACCCCGTATGCCAATGGTGTCTGGGCCGACTCCGGATACGTCTACGTGTGCGACAGAGACGAGGGTTTAATGATTTTTGAGAATAAAGTGGCAAGATGAGAATATCCAACATCGGAGGTAACATGAAAGGCGCGCTACGATACTCAACGGTCCTGACATCTGTATTGCTGATAAACTTCGGGAGTTCGCGGGCGTCCGAATCAGTCAGAGTGGTGCCCGATATCGCCGGTGAGAAGGCATCGTTAATCGTGGAAGCTGCGGGGCTGTCCGGCGCGGCGGTGACGGTTGATTTCCCGGTCCTGGGAGTCAACTCGGTGGAGCTGAACGGTTCGCAGTACCAGGAGATTCAGCTTCCCGGCGGCGATAAGATATTCGCGGGCGAGCTGACGGTCGAGGGCGCCCCGGCCATTCCCGTGATGACCACCTATTTGGCGGTACCGGACCAGGCGGGAATAGAATACACGTTCACCTATTCCGGCGTCGAAATCATAGAAGATATCGACCTGGCTCCCACTCAACACTCGGCTCTGGAATCGGGATATTCTGAGATTCCGTTCACGATCGACAATGATATTTACTCCAAAGACGAGTTTTACCCGGCCGCTCTCGGAGCAGTGGCCGACCCGGTGATCATGCGGGATGTCAGGATGATTCAGATTACCATCAATCCCGTTCAATATAATCCGGCTCGACGCCAGTTGAGGGTTTACAGGAACCTAAGCGTGGATGTATCATTCAACGGGAGCAGCGTCGTCAATCCCAAAACGACTCGGTTCGGTTATCTCTCCTCGGGGTTTTATCCGATATACAAATCGATGATCTCCAATTTCGATCAGTTATTCTCCACGGCCGAGGTTCGCAGGGGAGGATACCTGATCCTTGTTTCGGATTCGTTCGCCGATACCATGAGCGCGCTGGCTGACTGGAAGCACAGGAAAGGGTATTCCGTGCACGTGGCCTCGGCCTCCGAGATCGACCCCAACGGCAACAGTCCCACTCAGTACGAAATTTTCGATTACATTCAGAACGCATATGATAACTGGGAAGATCCGCCCGAATATATAATGATAGTCGGCGACGAAAGCGGGTCGTACAGCCTGCCCGATTACCCCTACAGCAGCTACACGTCGGATCATCATTATTCCATGCTCGAGGGAACAGATTTTCTTCCCGACGCCTTCGTCAGCCGGCTCTCGGTCAGCAACATGTCCAATCTCAGGATCGCCTTGCAAAAGATACTCGATTACGAAACGGACCCGTATATGGATGATCTCGGTCTGTGGCATAGGGGGTTGTCTGTCGCCGGGAACGTTTATGCCACCACACCGAGGACCACCGTGTTGTGGGTGCGCCAGTTCCTCATGCAGCACGGTTTCGATTCCGTAGATACGGTTTTTTCCTGGAGCGGAATCCCAGGCCATCCCGACAGTGACCCCGGGCCGGGACCGATTATAACGTCGATGAACAGAGGTTTGGCCTTCGTGAGTTACCGGGGCTGGGCCGGATCGTCGGGATGGTATAATCCCAGTTTCAACACGGGGAATCTATCCTCGGTTCAATTTCACAACAAGATCGGAATCATGGCCTCGATCGTCTGCGGCACCGGAAATTTCGGCGCCGGCGAGTGTTTCGGCGAGAAATGGATCCGCATGGGATCGTCGGTTAACACTTATAACGGCGGACCGGCATTCTTCGGAAGCACCGACCCAAGCACCCATACGCGCTGGAACAATCCCATCATGACCGGCTTCTACTGGGGAATTTTCGAGGAAGGAATCTACAATTTCGCGGCGGCGGCCGTGAGGGGCAAGATCCAGCAGTACATCACTTTCCCGGGTCAGAGCCTGATACAGCAGTATTTCCACACCTACAATATGCTCGGCGATCCCGAACTCGAGGCGAGAACCAAAACGCCCGAAACCATTTACGTCTCTCATCCTCTGGATTTCAACTTCGGCGAAGATTATGTCGAGATTAACGTCACGGATCAAAGCCTGAATCCGGTGGCAGGAGCTTATGTGACACTCGTCAAAGAAAGCGGCGGAGAAGACGAGGTGTTTTCGGTGGTCAGGACCGATGAATCGGGCGACGCCCTGCTCTATTTCGAGGCCGCCACAGGCGGTCAGATGGCTATCACCGTATCCGGCCCCGATCTCATTCCCTACCAATCGACGATCAGCATTATGGAGGGTACCATGGCGGTTACCAGAGACTCTCTGGTGATCGACGATGACAACGCCGGATTTTCATCGGGCAATGGCGACGGTATCTTTAATCCCGGGGAAACGATCGAGCTTTCAGTTTACCTGAAAAACTACAGCCCCGACGAGACTGCGAATGGAATCAGCGCGGAACTCATCTCAGTCGATCCCGATTTGATCGAGGTTTTCGTCTCACAGGAGTATTACGGAGATATACCGCCAGACGGAAGAGTCGCGCCTCAGACACCGTTCGTCGTAAAAATAGACCCCCTGGCCGCCGACGGCGCGGATGCCAAACTCAAGATCATAGCCACCGACGGCGAGGATACATGGCAGTCGTTAGCGATAGTGCCGGTGCAAGCCCCGAAATTCGTGGTCAGAACCGTGAGTTTCCCCGGAGGCAACGGCCGACTCGATCCAGGCGAAACGATCGATATGGTTCTTACGCTTCGCAATGACGGGGCGGTTGATGCCGAGGGCGTCACCGCAGACGCGATTCTAAGTGACGATTACGCCTCCATCGCTTCGGCTTTCGGCGATTTCGGCGACATCCCGGTATCTCAATCGAGCGATAACGCCGGCTCGCCCATGGTGATTTCATGCGACGCCGCCGCTTTCGAAGGCAGGACATTGAATTTAGCTCTGCATACAATGACCGCCTCCGGCGCGGAGTCCATTGTTCCGTTCAGCGTTATCGTCGGGCTCCTGTCGTCCAACGATCCCATCGGGCCCGATGCCTATGGGTATTACATGTATGACAATACCGACGCCGGGTATGCCCCGACGCCGGCCTATGAGTGGGTCGAGCTTGCTCCCAACCTCGGCGGGTCCGGGACGCGCATAAACTACGGCAGCAATACCGACGATAACACCGTCATCATAACCCTGCCTTTCGACTTCGTCTATTACGGCGATTCCTATACCGATATTGCGGTCTCAACGAACGGATTCATAGCGATGGATACGTCGGCCTACGACATGGGCGGCACGCACTGGTCCAACTTTTTCAACTGGCCCATACCCGATCCCGGAAACGGACGGGGGCAGATCTCGCCGTTCTGGGACGATCTCGGCTATTCCGGCAGCACTTACGGCGTTTTTACCTGGCACGATGCGGACAACAATCGTTTCCTTATCGAGTGGTATCATTTAAGCCACAGGAACACGTCGGCCATCGAGACGTTCGAGCTGATACTTACCGATCCGGCGCATTATCCTACGCTCACCGGCGATTCGGAAATTATTTATCAATACAGCGCCATCGTAAACAACGACGGCGGCGAGAACTACGCCTCGGTGGGATTCGAGAGTTTCGACGAGTTCCGGGGGATTCAATACTCCTACAATAACACCAACGCTCCCGGCGCGGCCTCCGTTTCCAACGGCAGAGCGATCAAGATCACTACCAACACCGGCCGCGGAGCGATAGCAGGCAATGTCGATCTCTCCAACGGCGGTTTTAACCAGGGAGTCACTGTTTCCACCTCCTCGGAACAGCATAGAATTACGCCGCAAACAGGCGACTACTGGATAAGGGAAGTGCCTGAAGGGATGACTGATATCATGGCCTATTCTGACGGCTATTTCCCGGCAATCGTCTCCGAAGTCGACGTTGTTGCCGACATGACCGCTTCAGGAATCGATTTCAATCTGGCCATCTGTCCTCAGCCGGCCAATCTCTCGGCGTCCGAAGCCCTTGGCGATCACATTCAGCTAACCTGGGATGCCGTGGTTCACGATGACCTGGTCGGCTACGATGTTCACCGCGCTCAATGGGAAAATGCCGAATTCGAAAAATTGAACGCCGAACCGATCGCCGATATTACCTACTCCGATTCGAATGTGCCGGGCAGCGGCCTGTATTGGTACTACGTTACCGCGGTCTTCGCCGGGGATTTCGGCGATGCCGAATCGTTCGGCTCGAACAAAGACAGCGGTTCTCTCGACGATCCCACTGGAGTGAACGACGATCAGCCGTCGATACCCGGCGAGTTCTTCATTGCCCAGAATTACCCCAATCCGTTCAACCCTGCCACCAATTTATCGTATGGACTGGCAGCCGATTCCGACGTTCGTATCGAAGTCTTCAATATCCTGGGGCAGAATGTCCGCACACTTGTGGACGAGCGCCAGACCGCGGGTTATAAGTCGGTAATCTGGGACGGTCAGGACGATGCCGGCAAGAGGGTCGCAAGCGGCGTCTACTTCTATACCATAGAAGCGGGCGGTTTCCATGAATCAAGAAAAATGTTGTTGGTCAAGTAACATTTTTTGCGCTGATATTGGGAAGAGACCCCGGAACTCCGGGGTTTTTTCTTGCGAAAAATGCGATCTCTCGTGCGCCGAAAGGATGGAGAGGAATCCGGATATTCCTCTTGCTATTTGACCGCGGCATTATTAATTACTGCCGGATGACGCCTGGCGACGAATTGATCAAGGAGGAATTGATTTGAAAAGTCCCGTGAATACAGCAACCGCTCCCAGGTGGGATATCGATTCGATCTTCCCCGGCGGTTCTAAATCAGTCGAATTCGAAGAATTTCGAAAAAAAAACGAAAAAGCCCTGAAAAGCTGCAGTGACACCTTAATAAATCTTCCGGGTAATCTCGACAACGATGATAATATCGCGGCCTGGGCCGACTGGATTCTGGAACTGCAAAGTCTTTACGAGCGACTGCACCTGGCCGGCGCTTTCGCCGGATGCCTGACCAGCAAGGATGTCAACTACGCCGAAGCCCATCGCATAGAGGGGGAGATCGACGATCAATACGCGAAATGGGGCATGCTCAAGGCTACCCTGGAATCCTTCGCCAAGAGCCAGCCCGATGAATCCTGGGAGAAACTGGTTTTAAGGCGGGAAATCGAGCCGATCAGATTCTCGCTGGATGAAATGCGACGTAACGCCCGCATGAAAATGCCCGAGGAACTGGAGAAACTCGCTCTCGAACTCGGGGTCAACGGTTACCACGCCTGGAACAGACTGTACGATAAGATGGCCGGGGATCTGAGAGTGGAGATCCAGGAAAACGGCGAGAAGAAGAGTATCTCGCTGGGACAAAATGTAGCCCGCATGTCCGATCCGAACAGAGAAGTGCGTCGGGACGCTTTCAGAAAAATGGAGGGCGCCTGGGAAAGCCAGGCCAACCTGGCGGCCATGGCTCTCAATTTCATGGCCGGTTTTAGGCTTTCGGTTTACAAAAAACGCGGGTGGGACTCCATTTACACCGAGCCTTTGCTCAATGGCCGCATGAAAAAAGAAACGCTTGACGCCATGTGGAGCGCAATAGAATCCGGGCGCGGCAAGCTCAAGGATTACATAAGAGCCAAGGCCGGACACCTCGGTCTCGATAGTTTCCGCTGGTACGACCAGGACGCACCGCGCCGCAGCGGATGGGCGTGGGGCCAGCAGCACCTGAAGGATGGCAT
>CAZDAH010000081.1:0-13891 GCA_964503405.1 uncultured Ignavibacteria bacterium | reverse complement strand
TCGTATACGGGTATTCGTTGCTCCCTGTGTGGCTGGCGTAGTGGTAGTCGGCCCGGGCGGGGGAGAAGCTTAGAATACAAAATGCCAATATAATCCAGACTCGAACCGTCTTCATTTCATCAAACTCCGATATTGTTAAGGATACAATTGAAAAATAGTCCTGATCTAACAAATGTCAAGTAATTTGTTGATAATCAGCTATCCTGATCTATATTGTCCATAATTATTGCAAATATTTCCATGATGTAACTCAAGAGAGCCAAATGAGTTATGGATGACAATGAATGCGTGCGTATTGTGCTGTACGCATATTAAAGGATTTTTTTCGCGCTCTTGATTAGCGCATCCTTAAGGAGATCAAGATAAAAGACGGAGTCCTTTTCAACGGTAGGAGCACTCCATCTCGTCTGCAGGACCCCGCTTTGAACCCCCGACCTTCGGGTCTAAACCGGCTCCAATTACCGATTGCCAGGGCATTTTATAAGATGAGCGGGCTCAAGCCCTTCCACTTTATGATGCATTCAATCCCCTGAGGCATCACCCTAACGCTATTAACGCCTTGAGATTCCAATGAAGGCGGCTGAAACGCATTTCCGGATGATTGGTTTTGCGATAGGCGGCCATGCGATCTAATGTCATCAATTCGGGTACGGAGCCGCCCACCGCTACCAAATCGCGGCCGACAAACAGATCTTAATAGTGCGGCTGATACAGATCCACAATGATATCGCCGGGCATGACGAATCTGGTAACATATCCGTAGCCCTGGTCTATTATTTCTCCGACGAATTCGACTCCGCGTTCTTTCAGCTCTTCGACCGTGGCTTTGATATCATCGCAATAAAACGAGATGTTGTGCGTCCCCGATTGCTTGCCCGGCTCCGGCCCATCCGGGTGGGCTCCCATGTTCGCCGCCGGCAAATCGAATATCAGCCAGCCGCCGCCCGCATCGAAATGAGGAAATCGAAGCTTGTCGCGAATGAATGCCCGCAGTTCTTCGGCATTCGACGAGAAGAACATTGTATGAACTCCGGTAATCATATTGCCCTGTCTTTCTAGCTGTTGATATAATCCTGGCGGTAGCTTCTTTTCGGATCGTGGCTGCGAAGATCGATCCCGTGTTCCAGGTAGGCCTTGAGGTTGGCCAGAAAAAAGGTCCACCCCTGAATACAGCCCCTGTGCATGGACCATTTGGATTCCGGGCTTGTTCGCATGTTGTATTGGTGAAGTTCACATATGCATCCGCGGCCGTCTTTTTTGAATCGCACGGTGACTCTCTCGCCTTTTTTGCCGAAGGGAAATGTGAAATGTCTGTTTTTCGCTATGGCAGTCACTTTTGCCTCCATCTTATCTCCGGCCAGCCATTCGAAGCAGATTCGACCGTTTTTTCGCGGTTCGATAAGGGCATTCTCTGTAAACCATTTAGAGACAATCCGGCCGTCGGCCCATGCCTCGAATACCCTGGAAACAGGTTTATTGATGAGCAGGCGCAGTTTGAATTGTGACCAGTCGTGTTTCGGAATCCTTGACATTTATGCCTCCATCACAGTCCGTATTTCGGGGTATTGCGGTTTCCGGTTAATCGTTTCCTCCAAAAGGAAGATTCAGGATTGCCTGAATAATCTTGTCGACGCACGAAAATAATCATCAGGCATACATCTTGTCAATATTCGACTGAAAGAGCCATGCCAGCCGCCGCCGCGATGATTGCGTTTTCCGCCATCCATGGAACTTTCCGCCAGAACAGCAATCCATCCTGTCTTCTGCAATCGTCTCGCAATATCCGCTTGATTTGACCATCGGCATATCCCATAATCGGAGCTTGGAGGAAGGAAAGCATGATTGGAGAAGACAACTCCGGAGAAAGTCCGGAAAAATCGGCGGTGTCGATTCTTTGGGAAAGCAAGACCGGACTGGCCGTCATATTGCCCCTGATCCTGACCATGATAATCGGTCTCCCCGGCGCGGGAGTCCTGGCCCCGTTGACAGTCGTTGTGTTTCTTGCACTGCTGAATATAAAAAGGATGAGCTTTCGCGGTCTCGGATTCGGAGGTCGGAGCAGCATGACCGCGACAATTCTCCCCGGGCCGATAATGGTAACGGCGGCGACTTTGATTCCGCCGCTTTCCGAAACTCGGACGGGGGACGATGGCAATAGTCGGTCGATTCATGAAGCGCACTGAAAACCAATCCGAGGGATCATCTCCGAAAACTGTGGTATCGGCGGTCCGTTGGAGCGGTGTCGTCCAGTCCCTGGGCGAGGGAACGCGCATCATCGGCGCGATGATACTGGCCCGCCTTCTCCTGGCGGAGGATTTCGGGCTGATGGCTCTGGCTGTCGTGGTTACGGGATTCATTGCCCTATTTCAGTACCTTGGTACAAGCGGAGTTATCGTTCAGAAGAAGGAACTATCCAATGATCTGATAAGCGGCCTCTTTATCCTGAACCTGACATTTGGAACCATCCTTTTAATCGCACTTCAATTTCTAAGCCCGGTTTTGGCGGCGATATTCAACATGCCCGATGCCGGACCGGTTATCAGGCTCTATGCCATTTCGATTCTCATAACTTCATTTGGCATAGTCCCGTCGTCGCTTTTGAGTAGAAGCCTGAGATTCGACCTGATCGCGGGGGTCAGATTCACTGAGACTATCATTTACAGCGGCACTGCGATAACCCTCGCCTGGCTCGGCTGGAACGTCTGGGCGCTTGTATACGCCAGCCTGGCCGGGTCTGCCGGATCGATGATATATTTATGGATCGTATCAGGCTGGCGGCCGCGTTTGATTTTCCGCTGGAGTGAGATCGGGCAAGTTCGTCGGTTCGCTTTGTATTTCACAGGCTCAAACGTGGTCGAGTATTTCGCGCGTAATGTCGACAGGATGATAATCGGCCGCTGGCTGGGGTCGGTGTCGCTGGGATATTATTCGATAGCCTGCAGGTTGTGCCTTTTTCCGCTTGAATCGATCGCGCCGGTCTTAGTCAGGGTGCTGTTTCCGGCCTTTTCCCGTATGCAGGAAGATGACGAACGTCTTAAAAGCGCCTTTTTACGCGCCTGCGGGGGGCTGGCTTTTGTCATATTCCCGCTCCTGGCGGGGTTATTCGTGTTGGCAAGACCGTTTGTGTTAGTTATTCTCGGGCCCAAATGGGAACAAGCGATTCCACTGGTCACTCTCCTTACCATCTTCGGAATATTCAAGACGATAGCGATTCCGGCAAATCACATGTTACTGGCCAGGGGGCGAAGCGGTCTGTTGCTGAAATTCCTGCTTCTATCTGCTTTCGTATTGACACTGAGCATGCTGGCCGGTTTGGGCCGGGGCATAGTCGGCGTCGCGGCCTCATACCTGATCGCGACAATTCCGCTATCCCTTATTAATATCCTCGCCGCACTGCGGGTGGCGGGAATCAGATTCGGCGGATTTATGAAGAATCTGTTTCCTCACTTGTTATCGACATCAGTCATGGCTCTTTCTGTTTATGGAATGCGCTCGATCCTGGAAATCAGGGGCGCCTCGGGAATTACTTTACTGATACTATGTATATCGACCGGTGTGATCGCGTTTATTTTGCTGAATTTCGTTCTGCGTCCCGACGCTCTTTTCGATATTATAAGAATCATACCTTTAAGGGAAAAGACCGCGAAACGCCTCTTGAAAGCCCTGGATAAAAATTTGAACTGAGATGAAGAATGTCCTGATAATCTCCTACGATTTTCCTCCCGCGCGCACCAGCGGAGTGTACAGGCCGATCAAATTTGCCAAATACCTGCCGAAATTCGGCTGGCAGCCCTACGTGCTAACCGTTAAAAATTATAAGACTGAATCTGTCGATCTTTCCTTGCTCGACGATCTTCCCGCAGATATCGCAATCAAGCGCGCCTTTTCATTCGAGCCGCTGCGAATCCAGGAGGCTATATTCAAATTCCTTTACAAACCGGGGAAACTCGAAAATGAGAATACGGCAGAGGGAATTTCGCACGATGCCGGTCCTGGCGGGCGGGTGTCCTCATTTATCAAGAAGCACTTTCTCTCTCCGGCAAGCAGGTTCTCCAAAAACTGGCTGTATATGCCGGACGCCAAGATCGGCTGGCTGCCGCTGGCGGTAATGAAAGGCTCGAAGATTATTCGCAAAGAAGGTATCGACCTGATATATTCGACATCGCCCTACGAGACCAACCATCTCGTCGCCCGAATTTTGAAAAAGCTTTACGGAATTCCGTGGACGGCCGATTTCTGAGATCTCTGGATCGGAAACGTATATAGAACCGGATTATCGCCTCGCAGGATCAAATTCGAAGAGAAGCTCGAGTGGAAAGTCATCAGGGCCGCTGATTCGGTTGTCTTTATCGGCGATAAATTAGCTGAAATCTATCGTGAGCGATACCCCGATATTGCAGGAAAGAGCGAGATAATTCACAACGGTTACGACGAAGCCGATTTTGCTTCGGCAGACGATAATCAAAAAATTCCTGGATTTAATAATATGATTAATTTCATGAGTATAGGCACGTTATACGAAAAATCGGGCTTCAATCATTTCCTTGACGGCCTCGTGCGGGCGATGGGCAGCGGGAAGATTGGAGATGATCTCCGCTTCCATTTCGTGGGAAACGTCATTCCGATGTGGAGACGAAGATTGAGCGAGCCGCGGCTGCACAATTATGTCAGGCTGCACGGCTTTCGGCCTCATGCCGAATGCATACGATTGATGATGTCAGCCGATATTCTTCTACTGATGCCATTAAGCGATGATTCGAAAACGGTCCAAACCGTGGTTACTGGCAAAGTCTTCGAGATGATGCGGGCAGGAAAGCCGATACTTATGATCGGCAGAGAGTGCGAATGCGCGGATATTGTTAGAGCCAGCGGCCTGGGAAAATTCGTGCCGCTTGAGAATGTCGAACTGATCGCCGAGATGATTGTCGAATTCTATGAGAAAAGGAAGAACGGTACGCTTTCTGTGACGCCGAATTGGGATTTCATTAGGCGATTCGAGCGCAGGTCGCTTGCCCAGTCGCTGGCGCGGCTGTTCGACAAGCTTTAGGAATAATTCTGTGTTTTTTGAAGCACATATATCACCCAGGGAGCGATCTTAGTCTCATTTACCCATTGGAACGGTTCGCTCTCGCGAGCCAGCGGCTTGTGAACCGATACGATTTTCAATCCGGCCCTTCTGTAAACCTCCTGGTAGTCATCGTCGGACCAGACTATGTCCTCCACCGGCCGATCGTCGTCGACAGCGGTGATTATAATTTTCACCTTATCCCCGCTCCTGGCCTGTTTATTCTCGGGAAAATCCCTGGTTGAAAACGACGCCCATTCATTTATGTATATTTCCGGGGATGATACGAGGTTGACCATGGTTCCATCGTCATTGAGCAAATCTCTTAACTGCCCGAACAATTTGATCTTTCCGGCCATCGTGGGGATATTGTCGAAGGTAAAGGCTGACAGCGACAGGTCGAAAGCGTCTTTTTTGAGACTCAAAAGACCGTCGCCTTCGATAAGACGGTAATCTCCTTCAGGGTCCAGTTCTCTTGCTCTTTTTATCATATCTTCGGATATATCAACCCCGATGACGTCGAAACCTAGCTTTCGCAAAAATCTTGTCGATCGTCCCGCCCCGCACCCGAAATCCAGCGCCTTATTCCCTTTTACATGTCCGGAAATAATCTCGGGCAAATCTCTGAAAGCGAGATAATATGTGCCGGGGAATTGCAATCTGGCATACGCTTCGGCGCGTCTGGCGTCACTATATGAATTCGAGAAGACCAATATTGTTTCCTATCCCCTGGGCGCCTTTAACAGCACTCGCAGGTCATCCATTATGGCCTGCCCCCTCTTGCGCAAGCTCTTCTTGGCGGATAGCAAGTCCTTTTCCGAAGGCATGGTATGCAGTTGAATATGAAAACGCAGGGAATTGCCGGTTCCCGACGGTCTGATGGTGAAGTGATTGAGTTTATCGCCGCTCAAATAGAATCGTATCCCCTCGTCGGGGAACTGAAAGTCGTGATCGGGCGGGTAGATGGCGTCGTATTTGCCGGTGCGATATATGCTGGCGGACAGAACTTTCTCCCCGGCGATGGTCAGATCTCCGGCCAGGGCCAGCTGATAATACCCCAGCGCCCTGCGGATGATATTCTTCTTGATCCGGTCCCCTTCGATGCCCGGATACTCGCCATCGAGAGGATCGGGCTCATAGAACGACATGAACAGGCCTATATCGGGATCGAGGTAAATATTTTTGTCGAGAAGCTCTATCAAATTCGATCCCTGTTCCCTGGCCCAAGCCGCGATTTCGGCCACCAGCACCGCCGCGAAGGTGCCGTCCTTATCGCGCACATGACCGCCCGTTCCCAAAGACCGCCTGTCCGGCGGGGGGCCGCCGAGGATGGAGAAGCCGTTGCTTTGCTCCAGCGCGCCGATATTTATCGTTCTCTTGCCGTTTTCCATACCGCTGCTGTCGATGGCGAGAGGATGACAAATGGCCTGATATTTATCATTGCGCCCTTCCATAAGATCGATGAATTCAATCTCCTTGCCGTTCCAGGTATCCCTGGTAACCGCAGCCAGGGCGGCGAAGCCTACCCAGGACCTGATCAATCCGATGCCGTGCTTTCTCGCCAGATGGGTGATGCTATCCGACGTGGTATGCGACAGAACGAGGAATTTCCGATCGGCGTCAATGACTTTCCCCGACTTGTCTTTTTCCATATTCAACCGGTACCAGAGCAGAAGCGTCCAGACGTCGTCGGCAGAGAGCAGATAATATTTCTGATCATTATAGATATGTCTTTGATTTTCCGGCACTGCGGCTACGATCCCGCAGCGGTCGGCGTCGGGATCTGTGCCTATCAGGATATCGAAATCGTCGTCGGGGTAATCCTGAAAGAAGGCCTCGACCGCGACCTTGGCCGCCCTGTGATCGCCGGGATCGGGCTGCTGCTCCTTGCCGGGATCGCTTCGGAACGACGGGAACATACCATTTAAAACATACAAATCGAGCTTGCCGTTGACAGGCTTGACATCGACGAACCCGACTTCATTCAAAAGTCTGCGCACCGCGATATTGCCCGAACCGTGGAATGGGCAATAGGCTATTTTCAAAGGGTCTTTCGATTTCTTCTGAGTTTCGGCAAGGTTGTCCATGTAAAGGAATTTTCGAATATGATCTCGATGATATTCGTGCATATTGATAAGGTATTTTTCTTTACCGCCATAATCGAAGCTCTCCAGCGGGGACTCGCCGCCCAGAAACGAGAGCTTTCCCTCCTCGGCCTGGTCAAATGATTGAAGCCGTATGTCAGCCGGTCTGGCGTGAACGATATAATCGTTGTACATTCTATCTCGCTCCTCGGGATCGAACTGCGAGCCGTTGGAACAGGACAACTTGTAGCCGTTATAGCGGTAATCGTTGTGGCTGGCCGAGATCAGAACTCCGATATCGGCTTTCACGGTCTCATGCGGAATGGCGAAGGTAACCTCGGGGTACGGGCAGGGAGCGTCAAAAAAATAAACCGTATAGCCATAATGAAGAAACAACTCGCCCACGATTCTGGCGAAATCGAAACCCCGAACGCGGCTGTCGTAGCCGATGACGATTTTGTTCAGCTGCGGCATTTGAGCCCTGCCGAATTTGGCCACCCCAGCCGATGTCAGCAAAAATACAAGGTCGTTTATGGTATTCGGCCCTTTGAAGATATCCGTGGAGATTCCCTCGTTTTTCAATTTCAAAATCGATTCTTTATCGAAGGCCATCATGCCGCGGATGCCCCCCGTTCCGAAGCGGACAGTCTGGCGATAAGCGTTGACTATCTCCTCCCAGCAGCCGGCCTCTATTTTCGACACCACACCCGCTTTCAGTTTTGGAGATACGCGGTCTATTTCAGGATCAGTCAGCCACAATTTCAAATTGGCAAATGTGTTTTTCACTGCGCTGTCGTATAACTGCCGGTCGATCCTGCCTGAGTTTTTCGCCATTTGAAGATATTCTATGATTCCCTTTTTAGCCTTTTCCAACGCCGAGGCGATATCGATGCTCATTAAGCGTCCCCTTCCAGATTTTCGAAAGCCACCCGATCTGGTCCATGTTTGCCAGTTGATCCCAAACCGCCGAAAATAGGCGATATTTCGGCGATTTACGTGAAATTCGCGGTTATCATAGTATCCGCAAACCCTGACCGCAAGCGAATACTTGGATCGGGAACAAATCGGGGCGTGAACGCATTTATACTCTTACGAACATGACGGGAAAATAAAGGCAGGAAGGAAAATTGGGAATATCCAAATACATGTTCGCGGCGATCTCGCTTTTTGCCGCGCTTGTTTACGTACTCATCGCCACGTCGATATCCGGAGATAATGATATGAAATTCAACGAATTGACGCCTGAAGAAGAGGCGGTTATTATCCACAAGGGCACCGAGAGGCCGTTCAGCGGCGGCCTTTACGATTTCTGGGAAGAGGGATCTTATGTCTGCAAGCGATGCGACGCGCCGTTGTATAAATCCGATTCCAAGTTCGATGCCCAATGCGGCTGGCCCAGTTTCGACGATGAGATCGACGGGGCGGTCAAGCGGGCGCCCGACCGCGACGGTTCGCGCACCGAGATTCTCTGCGCTAACTGCGGCGCCCACCTGGGGCACGTGTTCCTCGGGGAAGGATTCACCGACAAAAATACAAGGCACTGCGTAAACTCGATTTCGATGAAATTCGTGGCCGATGAAAAGGAAGAGAAATTGGAAAAAGCGTATTTCGCAGGGGGATGTTTCTGGGGCGTGGAGTACCATCTCCAAAAACAAAAAGGGGTAAAATCGGTCGAATCCGGATATATGGGAGGAATTAAGGATAATCCAACCTACGGCGAGGTTTGCGACGGCAACACCGGGCACGCCGAGACCGTCGAAGTCGTATTCGATCCCCATTCGGTATCGTTCGAAGAGTTGACCAAGTTATTCTTCGAGATTCACGATCCAACACAGGTGAATCGGCAGGGACCCGATGTCGGCGAGCAGTACCGCTCGGTGGTTTTCTACGCAAACGATAACCAGAAGACAACTACCGAGAAGCTGATCGGTATCTTAAAGAATAAGGGGTTCAAGGTGGCGACCGAGGTAATCCCCGCGGGCACGTTCTGGAAGGCCGAGGATTACCACCAGGATTATTACGAGAAGAAAAAGGGCACGCCGTATTGCCACGCCTATACGAAGCGGTTCTAAGCTCAATTGACGAACTCCTGACATATTTCAATTTGCCCGTCTATATACCCGGCCTTATAATTATCGTGAAGCGGGGCAATCTCAGACAGCGGACGGCCTGATGAAAATCACAGAAACCCTCCACGTGACCGACCGTGCGAAATGGCGCGGATGGCTGAAGAAAAATCATAAGTCAAAAAGCGAAATCTGGCTCGTTTATTACAAGAAACACTCCGGCAAGCCGAGAATTCCTTATGATGACGCGGTGGAGGAAGCGGTCTGTTTCGGCTGGATCGATACCAACGTGCAGAGGATCGACGACAACAAATACGCCCAGAAATTCACCCCCCGTCGGGAAGGCAGCGGATGGTCGTCGACGAATGTCAGGAGGGCGGAGAAAATGATTAGCCTCGGGAGAATGACCGCGGCCGGTTTAAGGCATTTCCAAAACGCCGGGAAAAACCTTGTGCCGCCGAGACAGAAAACGGCGGTCATTCCCGCTGATTTGAGAAAGGCGCTTGATTCGAACAAAACCGCCCAACGCAATTTCGAAAATTTCGCCCCCGGTTACAGGCGAGATTACATCGATTGGGTAGTTGCCGCCAAAAGGGATGAGACTCGCTTGAAGAGAATCAAAGCTGTCGTGGAGCGGGCGGCTAAGAACACGAAGCCGGGGATGCTCTAAATTAAGTTGCCCATAAGCAGTTCTCTTTAATAAGCTTTGAAAGTCAAAATAAATCCCGGGCCTGTCGACCCGGGATAAATAACGAAACTTCCAAGCGTCGTGCGGGCAGTTTAACGTCTTGCCCGGGACTAGCCCATGCAGCCGGCGCTGCAGTGAGCGATCCTGGGAATGCGGAAACGCTTCATTTATCCTCCTTTGTGATGGTTCAGAAGACCGGGAGGCCTGTCAACGCCCCCTTATTTCTTCTCTTTTTCCGGCGCGCAGCATTCGACCTTAAATCCCCTGGCCGCGCTCATCATCGGCAAGCAGCAGCAGGATAGCATGTCCTTGAACTCTTTGCCTTTTACCTCGATCCGGTAGCCGTCGTCGGTCTCGATGAACTTGATGCTTCCTTTTTCCTTTTCCATCCAGGCTCACCTCCTCTCGAATTAATTATCGTTATATGTGTATATGCATATATAGCTATATTTGTTTCGAAAAAAAAGAACTATTTTCGTCTTTTTCCGGGCCGGCTGACCCTTATAGGGATAGCCAGGCAGTCACAAAAAGCGGCGCAGCAATTCTCCACCGAGCCTTTATTCAGGCTATAGAACACGTTTTGCCCCTCGCGCCTGTCTACCACGATTTCGGCGTCGCGGAGCACCCCCAGATGCCGGCTGATGGTCGGCTGGGAGTACCCTATTTTCTCGGCTATGTCGTTGACAGACATTTCTTTCGACGACAGCAGCATGACGATCCTGAGCCTAGTGGGATCTCCGAAAGCCTTGAAGTATTTGCTGAACGTTTTTTCGTTCATATTCATCCTGATACCGTCCTTTGGACAAAGCGTTCATCGCTAATATGCGTTAATAGCTATATGCATGCAAATCAATCATTTGTCAACGGTTTTCAGAGATCTTGCTCGGCCGCGCCTGATTGGGAAGGGTAACAGAGCATTGTGGAAACGATTCTATATCGCAAGCGCATTCGGTCAGATCGGGTTTGTTTCTGACTCAAATGGCTATGATCATCCGTTCGAGTTTGCGATTGTCGGCGGGGGGATGCGCCCTATTCCGTGGGGTGGACAGCCAATTAGATATTGACAATTAACACTCGGGGGGTTATAATGTCGGTGGAAGATTCGACAGCGCACGCGCGTTTCGCGTTGATAATCAGGCGGTGACCAAGAGGTTTCGATGAATACCTTATTGAGGCCGTTTTTTTTGTAGGACGGTTTTGCCAAGATGAACATTCTGGGAATTTCAGCGTTTTATCATGATTCCGCGGCAGCCCTGATCAGAGGCGGCAACATAATAGCCGCGTCGCAGGAAGAGCGATTCACTCGAAGGAAACACGATTTCAATTTCCCGGTGAACTCCGTCAACTATTGCCTTAAGGAGGGCGGCATAGAGGCGAAGGATCTCGATTATGTGGCTTTTTACGATAAGCCGTTCATCAAATTCGAGCGCCTGGTCGAGACCTACTTCGCCTACGTGCCGGTCGGGTTGAAGTCGTTCTTAATGGCTATGCCCTTGTGGCTCAAGCATAAGCTCTGGATGGGCGACCAGATCAAAAAGGAGATCGGTTTCGAGGGTAAACTCCTGTTTCCTGAGCATCATCAGTCGCACGCCGCCTCCGCATTCTTCCCCTCCCCGTTCGAGAAGAGCGCCTTTATTACCGTAGACGGCGTGGGCGAATGGGCGACGTCGTCCTGGGGTGTCGGCGAGGGAAACAGGATCGAGTTAAAGCAGGAAATTCATTTTCCCCACAGCCTCGGGCTTCTGTATTCAGCCTTCACCTATTTCACAGGATTCAAAGTTAATTCCGGCGAATACAAGGTCATGGGGCTTGCGCCCTATGGGGAGCCGAAATACAAAGACCTGATCCTGCGGGAATTGGTCGATTTGAAGGAAGACGGCTCGTTTAAATTAAACATGAAGTATTTCAATTACTGCGCCGGATTAACGATGACCTCGCGGGAATTCGACGAACTGATGGGCCGACCGCCCCGCAGACCCGAATCGAAGCTATCGCAAATGGATATGGACCTGGCTCGTTCAGTGCAGGACGTCACCGAAGAGGTAATGCTCAAAATGGCCCGTCATGTCAGAAAAGAGACCGCTATGAGCAAGCTGTGCCTGGCCGGCGGGGTGGCCCTAAACTGCGTGGCCAACGGCAAGATTCTGCGGGAGGGCATATTCGACGATATCTGGATTCAGCCGGCGGCCGGCGACGCGGGCGGGGCTTTGGGAGCCGCCCTTTTCGTCTGGTATCAGCTACTAGGCAACAAGCGAGCCGTGACCGACCGAGATAAACAGAGTGGTTCGTATCTCGGGCCGAGGTATTCCTCGAGCGAGATCGAGCGCTGGCTCGATGAAAGCGGCTACCCTCATACGAAATTCGATAACGGCGAGGTGCCCGAAAAAGTGGCCGAATTCATCGATCAGCAAAAAGTGATAGGCTGGTTCTGCGGCCGAATGGAATTCGGGCCCAGGGCGTTGGGCAGCAGGAGCATCATTGGCGACGCCAGCAGCCCGAAAATGCAGTCCATCATGAATCTGAAAATAAAATACCGGGAATCTTTCCGTCCCTTCGCGCCGTCCTGCATCGCCGAGGATGTCAGCGAATATTCCGAGATAGACCGCGAGAGCCCTTACATGCTTTTAGTCGCGCCTGTAAAGAAAGAGCGGTGCAGAATCATGTCCGACAATCAGCAGAGACTCTTCGGCATAGACAAGCTTAACGTGGTTCGTTCCGATATTCCGGCGGTCACCCATGTAGACTATTCCGCGCGGCTGCAGACGATCAACCGGCTCGATCATCCTGACTACCACAGCATGATCAGCGCGTTCAAGAAACGAACCGGCTGCGGGGTAATTATAAACACCAGTTTCAATGTCAGGGGCGAGCCCATAGTCTGCACCCCCCAGGACGCTTATCTCTGCTTCATGCGGACGGAGATGGACATTTTGGTTTTGGAGAATTTCATTCTGGAAAAAGAAAAGCAACCCGCCCTCAAGGAAGATTCAGACTGGCGGAAACAATACGAGTTGGATTGATATGGAACTGAGAAATCTCGCCAAAGCCGACCGAACGACGCTCAGAAAATACGGCCTGACCATGGCCGTGCCCCTTCTGTTCATCGCGGCCATTCTCTTTTGGAAAGGAAAACCGTCGGCTCCCTATTTCCTCGCGCTGTCCGTCCTGTCAGCGGTTCTGGGATTAACATTGCCGCGGGCCCTGAAGCAGGTTTATATCGCCTGGATGGCTTTCGCCTATTACCTCAGTTTTGTGATGACCTATGTTATTTTGACCGTCTTCTTCTATTTGATAATGACACCTGTCGGCCTGGTTATGCGAGCCGCCGGGAAAGATCTTCTGTCACGAAAATTTCCTGACGGGAGAGAATCGTTCTGGATACCCGCCCACAAGTATGACGATGATATCGAGCGTTATTCCAAACCATATTAACGGAGTTCGAATATGGCCATTTCTTCGAATCTGAAGCTGATCTGGGGATTCTTTAGAACCAGGAAAAAATGGTGGCTTTTGCCTTTCGTTGTTATCCTGCTTCTGCTTGGCGCTATCATGGTGTTCGCTCAATCGTCGGTGCTGGCGCCGTTCATTTACGCCATATTTTGAAAGAAAAAACAAGTTGCGGACGATTCAGTTTCAGTTTCTCGGATCGAACTTTGCCGGCTATCCGGATAGCGTTATTCCGTTTTTCCTTCGGCAATTCGGACAAATCCTGAATTGGAATCATAGCTGAATAATAGTGCGCAAAGAGCGGCGGGGCTGGCATTCATCGCTGCAGGGCTGATTTGCAACCAGTGGACTTTGGCTGCATTATTCAGCCCAGATGGCTCATTGGAATTGTGGAGCAGGGCCGGTATTTGGATCTTCGATAGTATTCTTCTTGTAGTGGGCGTTCTGATCATAATAGGCAGAATTAAGGTACTATTGAACCTCACGATAGAGTTACTTTCAAAAGGTGTGGAAATTGGTAAAAAAGTAGCGTAGCCTTTCG
>CAZDAH010000080.1:3049-13921 GCA_964503405.1 uncultured Ignavibacteria bacterium | reverse complement strand
GGAAAAATATGACGGCCTTGAATCCAAAATGATCGACCGGTCGGACCCCGTAGAGGCTGCCTCCTTAATCAACGACGATATAAAATCGTGGTTCGGTTTCGATCCCAGATATTATTATCATCCCACCGATCAGGGGCTCTCGGAGATGATGGCAGGGGGACTGGGACGATGCGAAGATATGACCAACCTGGCCATCTATGCGCTGCGGGCCAACGGGCTTGCCGTCACCAGCGATTACACGCCTCACTGGGCTAATTCCGGCAATAACCACGCCTGGAACGCCATTGTAACCTCTGACGGCAGAGTCATTCCATTCATGGGCGCCGAGAGCAATCCGGGAGTCTATAAGCTGGCCAATAAGATGGCCAAAGTGTACCGAAAGACGTATGGCAGACAGCTGGACAACCTGATCTTCCAGGAACGCAAACAGGAAACGGTTCCCCGCTGGCTGGCCGGCAGGAGCTTTATCGACGTTACCTCGTCATACACCGGCGTTTGCGACGTGACCGTCGAATTCGAAAAGGAAATACCTGATTCCGTCGATATCGCTTACCTCTGCGTATTCAACTCCGGAGAGTGGAAGGCGACTCAATGGGGGCGTATCGAAAATGGCAAGGCGGCTTTCGCGGGCATGGGAAACGACAATATCGCCTATCTTCCAGCCCTTTACCTTAATGAAGAAATCGTTCCCCTCGCAGCGCCGTTTATACTCGGCGGTGACTGCGGTACAAGAAAGCTGAGCGGCGACGGACGGAATATCGAAGTCAGCTTGGTTTCGACCACGAGCCGGAAACTGGAGATCTCCACCGATGGAGTAGCCAAATCTTACTTGACATCAGGCAGGGAATACGAATTATCGTACTGGGATAACGGCTGGCAATCGCTGGGCGAAGTCAGCGCCGGAGACGGGCCGCTGCGTTTTGAGAACGTGCCGGCCGCTAGATTGTACTGGCTGGTGGAGGAAGACTCGAATAAAGAAGAGAGGATCTTCACCATAGAGGACAATGTTCAGGTCTGGTGGTGAAAGGCACACGTTTCCCCGTCTATCGCTCGAGCGATTCCAGGTCCCTATTTCTTATCCTGAATAGCTGAATCCCTATCAGCGAGACGGCCACGAACAGCAGCAGCACGTCCATGCGGCTGCCAAGAGCGGCCGCGACCAATCCGTAAACCGATATAGCCGAGCATAGCCCGGCCATGACAAGAGTGGGAGTCAGAAGGGCTTGATAGGCTACTTCGCCCGTATTGATATCATTACGCAATCTTGAGATATAATATCTCTTTACAAACTGAATCGCGGCCAGATCGGTTAACGCGGCCAGAAACAGGATATTCCTGACAAGCGAATTTTCCGGATACGCGGCGGCGCCGGTTTGAATAATCAGGTATCCGGCCACAAGAGCCCCCATTCCGGTTCCCAATACAATCGACAGGGCCAGGGCCGAGACGCGCGCCAGGAGTATGGAATAATCGGTTTTACGTCCGTCATCCATTGTTTGCCCCGCGTTTCTTTTTGAAGAAATCCCGCAACAAAGACGCGCATTCATCCTGAAGCGTTCCCGTCGTCACCGAAATCCTGTGATTGGTTCGCGGATTACCGACTATATCGAATATCGAGCCGCAGGCCCCGAATTTTGGATCATAGGCGGCAAATACAAGCCTGTCTATTCTGGCCAGCAGGAGCGCTCCGGCGCACATGGCGCATGGTTCCAGCGAGCAATAGATGGTACAGCCGATCAGCCGCCAGGACCCCAGATAGCTCGCCGCCGCGGTGATGGCCTGCATCTCGGCATGAGCGGTAGGATCCTGCAACGATTCGGTTCTGTTGTAACCTCGTCCGATCACTTTTCCCTCATGTACAATAACGCATCCCACCGGCACCTCGTCTTCCTCATAGGCCTTCTCCGCCTCCTTCAGCGCAAGACGCATGAATTTCTCGTCAAAATCGATATGCCGGGATGCTGAAAACATCGCGTTGCTATTAACGCATATTATATCGCCAAAATCAAACGGATTCTTTAGATTGCGCAGTCGAGGGAATGTGTAATATAAGGTCTGACGCTGGTGATGTTTGAGAAAGGATGGCTGAAAGATGGGTTCAATTAGCAAAAGGATATTCGACGCGATAGCGGCGTACAGGAATAAAGACCTGGAGGGAACGAAAAAAGCTCATACGCCCGAACGGATAAGATCCGCGTCCGAGGAGCACAAAACAGAATCCGGCGCTTATATCGGCGAGGCTGTCTACGGCGCCCTCGACGGCATCATTACCACGTTCGCCGTTGTGGCCGGGGTCGCCGGGGCCGGCCTGCAATCCGGGATTGTTCTGATACTCGGATTCGCCAACCTCGTGGGCGACGGCCTTTCCATGGGTGTGGGAAGCTACCTTTCGACAAAATCTAAGCGTGAGTATGAGAATAGCGAGCACCAGCGCGAACTCTGGGAAATCGAACATTACCCCCAGGGAGAGATCGAGGAAATCAGGGAAATCTACCGCCGTAAAGGATTCTCCGGCCCCGATCTGGACAGGGCCGTCGAGATCATAACCTCCGATAAAAACGTTTGGGTGAAAACCATGATGCGCGAGGAGTTGGGCATAATCGAGGATAATTCGCCGCCGTTTCTCAACGGCCTGTCGACCTTTGTCTCTTTCCTGATCGCCGGATTCATACCGCTTCTATTCTTCGTGCTGGCGCTGGCGCTGCCCGGGTTGGACGAGTACACCTTCCGGATGTCGGTAATATTGACCGCGTTCGCCCTCTTCGGAGTGGGTTCCCTGCGAGTCCTGGTTACCGGATCGAAATGGTTCCGTTCAGGCATGGAGATGTTGATGGTAGGGGGCATGGCCGCCCTCGGGGCGTATCTAATCGGCGCCATGTTGAAAGGGCTGGCTTGATATCGCGCCCTCATCCAATCAAGCCCGGCCTTTAATCGGCCGTCTGAATGCTCGTTGGACGTCAGCCGGCGCGCACTGGATCCGAAAGTTTTGCCAAAATATCGACGACCTCTCTTAATGGCTATAATTCCGAAATAATCAGTTGGTCGCCCCTAAATTAACCTATTATTTATTATAATGTCCATTTCCTAAGTCCCCGAGGCAACCGCACGACCGCCTAAGGCGTCTTAATAGCAGAGGGTATGAAAAGAGATTCTTTCTGGAAACTGCTGGAGTCCGAACATCCTCGAGCCGAGGCGTTTTGCCGGCGCCTGTCCGGAAACCGGCAGGACGGCGACGATCTTTACCAGGATTCACTGCTGATCGCCTTAAGCAGATTCGAGTCGTTGCGGCAGATCGAATCGTTTCGCCCGTGGTTGTACAGGATCATTGTCAATAAATTCAAAAGCAATGCCCGAAGCCCCTGGCTTCGACGACGGGCGAATCTCGAAAGCCTGAATATGCCGGAACAGCCGTGCCATGACCCTTCGGATGCCATCGCTGCCCGACAACTGCTGGAGCGGGCTATGAAACCTCTGAAATCGTCGGATAAAGCGCTCGTGATGCTCTTCGAGATCGAAGGCTGGAGCGTGAAAGAGCTTGGCGAAATGTTCGGCAGGCCTTCAGGCACGATCAAGTCGAAACTCTCCAGGGCCCGGGCCAGAATGAGAGAGGAATTGGCCGCTAATTTCGAAGCACATGACTTTCAAAATAAGGGGAAAGGAGGAAAAATATGCGTTGCCGGGAAGCAAAACGTAGATTGAACCATGGCGCCGCCGTTGAGGGCGAACTGGCCGAACATATCCGCGCCTGTGCCTCCTGCGCTGTCTACAAGGCGGCTGGGAAGCGTTTGGAGGTCGCGTTCGACGTTTTCCGCGGACGGCAGCCGTTTTCGCCAACCCCGTTTTCGGATATTCGAGGGATTGTCAAAAGCAAAGCTGTAATTGGAAGAAAGGGGATATCGCTGATGTCGAAAGTGAAAAATGAAATCCAGAGCAATAGGAAAGTCGGGATTAGCCTGATTGCGGCAGCCTGCCTGTTCGTTTTACTGGTGCTGGTGCCGTTTTCCTACAATCAGACAGTCGGCTACACTGTAACATTCGAGCAACTAGACCCGGCTTACGTCTCGCTCGAAGATCGTTTGTCGCCCGCGCTGGCGTCGCTGGGATTGGATAGAGCCGTAATCGAGATCGTCGATAACGATCATACCGTCGACTGCACAATAGGCAACCTGCCCACTAAACAGGGCGCCAGGGAAGCGGCGGCCGCGTTCAGAACGGTATACGGTTACGACGGTCCGGCCGTGATCGCCTCGGTAGTCAGAGAAACCTCGGCCAGCCTCTACGCCCAGGTCAAGGACAAGCTGAGCAAGATCGAGATCGACGCGAAAGGCAAGACCGACGCTGAAATTAAGGAGGAGATCGAGGATAAACTCCGAATGCAGGGATTCGTTAATCCCAAGGTGTCGGTGGAAACAAAACCCGACGGTATGCGTCAGATAGCGGTCGGACTCACTGATTCAAGCGACGCAAAAGTGTCAAACCGGCAACTGGAAATTGTTGTCCCCGGGGACGATATCTCTTTCGAGGCTCATCAGGAGATCTCCATCGATTCCGAGGGCAAGACCGACGAGCAGATCACGGAAGAAATCAAAAAGAAGCTGGCCGAACAGGGCATCGAGAATCCCGAAATTACTGTAAAAACCGATGCGGATGGAAAACGGAATATAGAAGTCGAGATAAAAAAAGAAAAAGAAGATTGATCTCCAAGTGTCAGCGTCAGATTTTGTCGATCGGGGGAGCCTTGGGCGGCTCCCCTTCGTATTTTAATCTTGATCGCTCGATTGCGCGACCCTTAAATTGGATAGCATGGATGGTACTCGCGAAATCGCCGGGATGATCGATCACACTCTGTTGAGGCCTGACGCTGCCAGGAACCAAATACGGCGATTATGCTCCGAAGCATTGGAATATCGCTTCCATGCGGTCTGCGTCAATCCGTTGCACGTAAGTTTCTGCCGCGATATGCTCGAAGGCTCCGGTGTGAATATATGCACCGTAGCCGGTTTTCCATTGGGGGCTTCTATATCAAAGGTAAAGGCGCTTGAAGCTGAAACTGCCGAATCGCAGGGCGCCAACGAAATAGATATGGTCATCAATATCGGCGCTCTGAAAGACAGTAATCTCGCGCTGGTAGCGGACGATATCGCCGCCGTGGTGAAAGCGACCTCACCCGAAATAACAACCAAAGTGATAATTGAAACGTGCTATTTGAACGACGACGAAAAAACCGCCGCCTGCAAGATCGCGGTCAATGCCGGCGCAGATTTCGTGAAGACCTCCACCGGCTTCGGGCCAAGAGGGGCAACTGTGGAAAATGTCGCTCTGATTAGACGTATTGTGGGAAATAAATTCGGTGTAAAAGCGGCCGGGGGAATCAGAGATTATGAGACTTTGATCAAGATGATTGAGGCGGGGGCGAATCGGATAGGAACGTCGGCTTCAGCTCATATCATGAATAGTCTGAGATCCTAAAATCGTATCTTGCTCCCCTTTTTCTTATCGTCGATACGGAACCGCTTTTCGTTCTCCTTGAGCGTCCCCGACGCCTGATGATCGAGGCTGCATTCGGTCTTGGGCAGAGTCTCGTCGACAAATATGTCTGTCACCGTGCGCGGGCACTCCGGGTTGGCCAACTCTCCCGAATCGAGGCAAATTGTGGCCGTATAGATGCCGGGCGGCACCGGGAAATCCTTGACAGGAATCGAATCGGTCGCCGCCTTCATGAATTGTGTCCACGCGGGCAGGGCTGTCGATGCGCCGACCTCGCCGCGGGTAGTCCCGATCTTGATCTTGTCGTCGAAGCCGACCCATACTCCGCAAGTGATCTGGGGCACGAACCCTATAAACCAGTTATCGGTATGCTCGTTGGTCGTACCGGTCTTACCCCCCGCCGGACGTTTAAAACCGCGCAGGCGGGCGCCGACCCCGGTGCCGTGATCGACCACGGTTTCCAGAAGATTAGTCATGATATACGCCGTCTGCTCGGATAGAACCTCTTCTTGATCGGCTCTGGATTTTTCATATTTGATAGAACCGTTGCGATCGATAATCTTTGTTATATAAAACGGTTTCTTCAGAATTCCCCCGTTGGGGAAAATGGAAAATGCCGGCACCATTTCCCACATGTATACGTCGGCCGAACCCACAGCCAGGGCCGGCACGGGGTTCAATGGAGTCGTAATTCCCATCCTGCGGGCGTAATCGACCACCTGCCGCGGAGTAACCAGCGGATCCATCATTACCTTAATGGAAATCAGGTTTCTCGATGCCCTCAAGCCGTCGCGCAGAGTCATCTCTCCCTTGAAGGTCATGTCGAAATTCGACGGCCGCCATTCCTCTCCGCCTGACATAAGCACAATGGGCGAATCCAAAAAGAGATCGGTCGGCTTGAATCCGTTGTCTATAGCGGTCGTATATACGAATGGCTTGAATGCCGATCCGGCCTGGCGGAAAGCCTGCACTACGCGGTTCCACTTGCTTTTGGAAAAATCGCGTCCCCCGATAAAAGCCAGTACGCCTCCTGTCTCGTTATCCATGGCCATCAACATCCCCTGGATCAGCTTGTAAACGCGAAGGCTGTCCGGTCCGCCCAGGGTATCGAGAACATTCATGGCATAGGTTTCATCTTCGATCGGGAAAAATTCCTCGATTTCGGATTGCCGTCGGTCAATCTCCGCATACAACGCTTCCTCGGCGGCCCTTTGCATCCCCAGGTCAAGAGTCGTATGCAGGGAATATCCCGACGCGTAAAGGGCGTCCTCGCCGTATTCGCTCAGGATCTGCTGGCGAATCAATTCGGTGAAATAAGGAGCCTCTCCTATGCTTTCCAGGTGCGGACTGATCTCGAGGGGCAGCGTCGACAGGCTGTCGGCCATTTCCCTTGAAATACGTTCGTAGTGAAATAGCGAATTGAGCACTATGTTCCTGCGATTCAGCGCCCGATCGGGATGATCTATGGGGGAATACCTGTTCGGGGCCTTGAGAAGCCCGATTAAAATGGCGCATTCAGCCATTGTCAATTCTTCGGCGTTCTTGGAAAAGTACAGCTGGGCGGCGGCCTGAATTCCGTAAGCCCCCGGGCCGAAGTAACAATTATTCAAATACATCTGCAGGATTTCGTTTTTCGAATAGGTCCGCTCTATTTTCACGGCGGTCAACGCTTCTTTTAATTTGCGGATGATCGTCTTTTCCGGTGTCAGGAAAAGAGTCCTGGCCAGCTGCTGCGTAATAGTCGAAGCGCCCTCCGCGGTCAGATCGAACTTCATTATGTTGTTAACCATGGCCCCCGCGATCCTTCGGGCATCGACACCCCAATGATCGTAGAACTTGCGGTCCTCGGTGGCCAGCAGACAATCTACCAGATAGGGCGGAATCTCATTATAGGGGATCAATATCCGCCGCTCGGTGTAAAACTCCTTCAGGATCTCGCCGTTTCTATCGTAAACGCGGGTGATGAGCCTCGGTTGGATATTGTGAAGCTGGGCCGGCGACGGCAAATCGTTTTGCAGCGCGACGATCATCCCGATTCCCGTGACTATGGCGAAGCCTATCAACGACAGCCCGACATAGATATAACCGACGGGTCCTTTCGCTCCGATTCTGTTTGCTATCGACATAGCCCTCATTTAATCTGCGGTTGCTCCTCTGTCAAGCTAATTTGCCACTATTTTCTTGCAATAAGCTAAAGTCTGAATTAATTTTATGTTTTAGAACAGAAAGGGTTCCAGATGATTGAAATTAAGCCGGAAAAGCAGCTTGAACTGATAAAACGAGGAACGGTAGAGATTATCCGGGAAGAAGAACTGCTGGAAAAACTGGAAAATTCCTTCAAGAAACAAAAACCTCTCATAATCAAACAGGGATTCGACCCCACCGCGCCGGATATCCATATCGGTCACATGGTCTCCATTAACAAACTCAAAACTTTCCAGGAGCTTGGGCATACCGTGGTATTCCTGATCGGCGATTTCACCGGCCTTATCGGGGACCCGTCGGGCCGAAACAGCGCCCGCAAGGCCATGACCGAGGATGAAATCAACCAAAACGCGGCCACTTACAAAAAGCAGATATTTAAGGTTCTGAGCATAAAAAAAACCGTGATAGAATTCAATTCTCGCTGGTGCTCCCCGATGAAATTCGACGATGTCCTAAGGTTGACCTCGCGCTATACCGTGGCCAGAATTCTGGAGCGCGACGATTTCTCCAAACGCTACTCCGAGGGCCGGCCGATCAGCATGCTCGAGTTCATGTACCCACTCGTACAGGGATACGATTCCGTGGCCCTGAAATCTGATGTCGAGCTGGGCGGCACTGACCAGAAATTCAATCTTCTCGTCGGGCGAGATCTCCAGCGGGAATACGGCCAGCAGCCGCAGGTGGTCATAACCATGCCCTTGCTGGTCGGCACCGACGGTGTCGAAAAGATGTCGAAATCGCTGGGAAATTATATCGCCATCGAGGATCCTCCCGACCAGATTTTCGGCAAGGTTATGTCTATCCCGGACAAGCTCATTTTCGATTACTTCCAACTCGCCTCAGACGTCGATGCCGGGAAATTGGCGGAAATAAAATCGAATCTCGATTCTGGCAGAAACAATCCTATGGAACTGAAAAAGGAGCTGGCCTGGAAACTGGTGGAGAAATACTATGGTTCTCCTGACGCGGACAGGGCCCGGGATCATTTCGAAAAGCAATTCTCGAAAAGGGAAGCGCCTGACGAGATCCCCGTACTCGAAGTGGAATTCGACGAGGCCGGGCAAGCCTGGCTGCCCGGAGTGGTTAAGAATTCAGGAATCGTCGATTCCAGCAGCGCGGCCATCAGACTCATAAGGCAAGGCGCGGTGAAGCTCAACGGCGACACGATCAAAGACAAGGACTACAGGATCGCTCTGGCTGATAATCTGGTCATCAAAATAGGAAAAAAGAATTACTTTAAAATAAAGAGCAAAAATTAGTATGGAAAAAACATTCGACATTAACGATTTAAAAATCCGTCTGGAGAAACTTCGGGGGTACCTTTGAGGTGGAGAAACTCCGCGAAGAGGCGCAAATCCTCGAGCGAAAAAGCCAGGCCGACGATTTCTGGAACGATAACAATAGAGCGCGTGCCACATTAAAGAAGCTCAACCTTCTGAAAAAAATCATTCTCGACTGGGAATCGTTGAAACGCGAAATCGACGATGCCGGCGAGCTCTTATCATTGGACGATGATTCCCTGAGCGAGGAAATAAGTCTTCACACGGAATCGATAATCGGCAAGCTCGAGGATTTCGAGACGCGCAGTTTCCTCTCCAACGAGGAGGATTTTCAGGACGCTATTCTCTCGATACATCCAGGGGCCGGAGGCACAGAATCCCAGGATTGGGCTTCCATGCTTATGAGGATGTATCTGCGCTGGGCCGAACAGCACGGTTTCCAGACCGAGATGATGGATTTTCAGTCGGGCGACGAGGCCGGAATAAAATCGGCCGCCATCGAGATCAGAGGCGATTACGCATACGGTTACCTGCGTTCCGAATCGGGGGTCCACAGGCTGGTCAGGATCTCGCCTTTCGACGCCAACAAGCGGCGCCATACGTCTTTCGCCTCCGTTTTCGTCTTCCCCGAGGTCAACGAGGAAATCAATATCGAGATCAACCCCGACGACTTGAAAATCGACACTTATAGAGCCTCGGGGGCGGGCGGCCAGCATGTCAATAAAACGTCGTCGGCCGTGAGAATTACGCATATCCCCACGGGTATAGTCGTCCAATGCCAGAGCGAGCGCTCGCAGCATAAAAACCGCGAATCTGCGGTGAAGGTCCTCAAAGCCCGCTTGTATCAAAAGGCGTTGGAGGAGGAGCGCGCGAAAATCGAAGTAATGTCGGCGTCGAAGAAGAAGATCGAGTGGGGCTCGCAGATCAGGTCTTATGTCTTCCATCCGTATAACATGGTCAAGGATCATCGCACCAACCAGGAAACTTCGAACATAACCGCCGTAATGGACGGGGCGATCGACGAGTTCATTCATTCTTTCCTTTCCCATAAATCGGGCTAATCGCCCCTGCGGCGGCGGTCGGACCAATCATGATCCTAAAACCATTGTCAGCTATCAGTCTTCGTGCGCTATATCGCCAGTCAAAATAGCAACTTGCATCCCCGGCGATTCGTATGGTAAAATAAGCGGCATGAAAACGATTCTAAAACGATAAAGCGAAAGGAGCCCCGAATGGAGTTCCAGGAAAAATGCCCCAACTGCGGCCATTCCCGTGACGGCGACGCCGCGTTTTGTGTCAATTGCGGCAAACCGTTCGAGGAAAGTAAACCCGACGGATCTTCAAGACCGGAGGAGCAAGCCCCGCCGCCGCCTCCCCGGGCAGATTCCACTTCGGGCGCTGATGAAGCGGATGAAAGAAAATATGTGGCCTGGGAGGATAAGGAAAACATCGGTTTCTTCCAGGGAATCTGGACGACCTGGAAAGAATCGGTATTCAGCCCGGATACCTTTTACGCCAGGCTGCCTTTCAAAGGCGGTATAGGCAGCCCCCTGCTTTACGCGCTGATCGTTGCCTGGATAGGAATAGCCATCGAGCAGGTGTGGGGGGTGCTGTTTTCCGGAATGATGTATGACGTTCTATCCGATTTCGCTCCCCAGGAATACATGTGGGCCACCGGGCTGCAAACCGGATTTTCGTTTATCTATCTGATATTTTTCGCCCCGATAATCATAATCGCCGGCATGTTCATAATTTCGGGCATTTTTCACCTTGTTATGCTGATTTTCGGTTGGACCAAACGCGATTTCGAGGCGACTTTCAGGGCTATAGCCTATGCCCATGGCCCCATCTTCTTCTATGCCATACGTGCTTGCGGGGGGCTGATTGGGTTCAGCAGGCC
>CAZDAH010000080.1:2592-3039 GCA_964503405.1 uncultured Ignavibacteria bacterium | reverse complement strand
AAAGCCGCCCTGACAGTTTTTCTGCCCGTCTTTCTCTGCTGCTGCCTGCTCGTGGTCATCAGCCTGATTTTCGGAGCCGCCTTGATTGGCCTGATTCAGCAGGCGACCCAGGGCGGTTACTATTATGATTAATAGCCGGCAAGGGGATCGGCATTGACAATACAAATTGAGAAATATCGGCCGAGTTCTTCTATCCATATCATCTGGGGAGCAATGGCGCTGGTCATACTCATCGCCATTTGGACGATTCGCGACATGGCTGTCCTGGCCCCTCCCTGCCCGTTCCACGAATTGACCGGGTTACCCTGCCTGACCTGCGGGGCGACCCGGTCGGCGGTATCGTTGTCGATGTTCGACTTGCCGTCGTCTCTTAAATTCAATCCGCTCCTGCCAATTTTCTTTCTGGGGATCGTGCTGTTTTCCATCGTTCACCTGGAGGGATTTGTC
>CAZDAH010000080.1:0-2582 GCA_964503405.1 uncultured Ignavibacteria bacterium | reverse complement strand
CATTTGAAGCGAATCTGACTATTGCTATTATGTCTCTTTTTTATTAAAATGCATGTTTTTGAGGGAACCGGTTCATTCAGTAAATAAGTTTGGTTGATTCAAATGAGAAGAGTCTTTTTGGCCGGGATTATTCAAGGTTCGGCCAAGGATAAGTCGATCCACTCCCAGGATTACCGTCGGCGAATTAAAGAAATATTCGCGGATTGCTCCCCCGATTCTGTCGTCTTTGATCCTTTCGACGGACACGAGGGCTCGGTGCATTACGATATCGAAAAGGGTAAATCGGTATTCAACGGATCCCTCGAGAAGTTGAGAGAGAGCGACCTCATGATCGCCTATTTACCCGACGCTTCTCTGGGCACCGCCATCGAAATGTGGGAATCTCACAAGGCCGGTGTCCCGGTCTGGACTATCACGGGAATGAAAGACAACTGGATCGTCCGTTTCTGCTCGCAAAAAATATTCGAGAATATCGACGCCTTGGCCAATCACCTCAAAGCTTCGACGGAATCAAGCCTCAAGGAAAAGTAATATGCCGACTTACGAATACAGATGTTCCGATTGCCGCAGACAATTCGAGCAATTTCAGAAGATATCCGAGCCCAGCCTGACCGCATGCATCTATTGCGGCGGGAAAGTCCAAAGATTGATTTCCGGCGGATCCGGGCTTCTGTTTAAGGGCTCAGGGTTTTACATAACCGATTATCGTTCTGATTCTTATAAGAAGGACGCCAGCCGCGAGAAATCCTCGGAAACCAAAATCGCCTTATCGAATTCCAAAGACGGTAAATCCTCCGAATCATCCAAAAAGACGAAAAGCGGCGACTAAGTTCTTTCCAGGGCCGCAAGCTGCCCGCAGGCGCCCTTAATGTCAAGCCCTCTGCTCTCGCGAATCATTACGGCGTAAGTTCTCGGATATAAGTATTCTTTGAACCGCTGAACGTTATCCTCAGATGGTCTTTCGAACGGTAAACCGTCATTGGGATTGTACCGGATAAGGTTTATTTTGCACGGTATCCCGTGGATGAGCTTGACCAGCTTCCTCGCCTCGGAAATCGAGTCGTTTACTCCGCCCAGAAGTATATACTCGAAGCTTACCCGTCTCCCGGAAAGCTCCGTGTATCGCCTCGCCTCCGCCGCGATTTCTTCGAGGTCATTTCGTTCGGCCGAGGGCATAATCCTGCGGCGTATTTCCTGGTCGGCGGAATGCAGTGATATGGCCAGCCCCAGCTTTCCCGCTTTCGAGACGAATCGTTTGAGCGCGTGAACCACCCCCGCAGTGGAAATCGTGATTCTCTTTTGCGACAGAGACGGCCCGAAATCATCGCAGAGGATGGAACAGGCCTTCAATACGCTTCTCAGATTCAACGTGGGCTCGCCCATGCCCATAAAGACAATATTCGTGATTCGGTTTTCCGAGTATCGCCGCGCCTGAAGATACTGGTCGACAATCTCTCCGGCCGAAAGATTGCGTTTGAAACCGATAGCGCCGGTGGCGCAAAAGCCGCATCCCAGGGCGCAGCCCGCCTGGCTGGAGACGCAAAGAGTCAGACGGCGATTTTCAGGGATCAGCACCGACTCGATAAAATAACCGTCATATAAACGAAATAAAAATTTCGTGCAGCCGTCGGAAGATTTCTCTAGTCGCGCGACCAGGATACTCTCAATCGAGGAGACGCTTTCGAGCAGAAGGCGGTTGATCTTCGATAAATCGGTCATTTTCGAAAAATCCCGGATTCCCTCCTGGAATATCCATCGGAATATCTGATTTGCCCGGAAAGCCTGCAGACCGTTGCGCTCTACGAACAGGGCCAACTCGCTTCTGCTCATTTCCTTGAGATTCGCTTTCTCCATTGCCTGCAAATTAGCTAATATGCGGCAAATATCAACAATTTTCGCCTTGACCGTAATGGCTGTTTCCGTTAATGTCGCTGTTATGAAAGTAGCTTATCTCCAATTCGAGCCGATATTCGGCCACGTGGAAGCGAATATCGAAAAAGCTTCGAGGATGATTTCGTCCATCGACGCCGATCTCGTCGTTCTGCCGGAACTCTGTTTTTCCGGATACACCTTTGTATCACAAGGAGAGGTGGAATCGCTGGCTGAACCGGCCTACGGAGGTTTCACGTTGAAACGCATGACTGAACTCTCTCGCCAACTGAACGTGGGAGTGATCTACGGTTTCCCGGAGATATCCGACGGAAGATACTATAATTCCGCCTCCTTCATCCGGCCCGACGGCGGCCTGAGCGTATATCGCAAGCTGCATCTGTATTGTGACGAAAAGGACTGGTTTTCCCCAGGGGATAAGCACTTGGAAATCATTGAATTTCGCGGGTGCAACGTGGGCATGATGATCTGTTTCGACTGGTACTTCCCGGAAGTCATGCGCAGCCTGGCTCTCATGGGGGCTCACCTGATCTGCCATCCCTCAAACCTTGTTATGTCTCATTGCCCCGATTCCATGATCACAAGATGTCTGGAGAACGGCGTTTTCTCGGTAACCGCAAACAGGATAGGCCGCGAAAAACGGGGGGAATTCGAGCTTTTATAGCTCTGAAACCATTCCTGTGTGATTAGGC
>CAZDAH010000079.1:10447-14276 GCA_964503405.1 uncultured Ignavibacteria bacterium | reverse complement strand
GTCGCTGCTTAGAAAAATGAATTTACACAACTATTGACATGAGCTCTGAAAACGCATTTTTCATTTACAAATAACTCGAGCAACTATAGGGGTCAATATCACACGAAAAAACACATTCAAATGGTATTTTATGCTTTTCCGATAATTGTTTTGCGGCTAAACGGAATCCGCCTATGCCACAAAATAGATCTATGAACTTTATAGCCATAGGGGGTTATTGTTTTTCAATCAAAACTCTCCGGATTTGAAGTCACTCGTTAAAATACGGATAAAACTCCATCTCGCTCATCAGCTTCAATCTATCTACCAGAATATCCTCGACTGAATCCCTGATTTGGCCGATAAGCTCAATATCCCATTCCGGCTTGGCTGGTTCCGGACTTAGCTTGCTTAGCAATTCAAATATCCGGTTATCGACGAAATCCTGCCTTTTAAGCTGTTCGTCTGTAAGGCACATTGATAGGATCCCCCTTTGGTCGCTATTTACCACCCGACGAAATATTAACCCGATTTCGGGAGAAATTCAAGCTTTATATTTTTCGAAAACTGCCCTATCGCTTACTCCCCCCGCAAACTCGGCGCCGCCTCTTTCAACGCCTGAAAGAAGCTGGAGAGGTGATCCTCAAATACCATGATCCGATTACGCTGCCACTCCCCGTCAACCTTGCGGGATTCACAGATTGTGAGGTATTTATTTCCCTTTACACTCTCCTTGACGTCCAGGAAATAAGTCCTGGACCCACCATTGATCCTCTTGGAAAAGATCGCCTCTTTTTGAACCTGCTCGCTCATGGTTCCTCCTTCGTTAAATTTAATGCCCCCCTTTTCTGACGTGTGCGAAGCACGCGCGATTATTATAAAAAGGGGGACTGACAGAATCGGTCAGTCGAAGTTGAAAAAAATTCAAGATTTTTCGATTTTTTTCGAATTAGCGGACGTTCGCCCGATCTGAAAGGGCTAATCGATTATACGTGAATCGATTAAGAAGGCGATGGCACCCGCCGCGTGTTGGAAATTGCCCTTGCGAAAGGTCTGCCCATTCTATATGTTGCCCCTCGGCAGAGAAACAAGCAATACCGGGGCAGTAGCTCAGCTGGGAGAGCGGTACGTTCGCAACGTACAGGTCGACGGTTCGATCCCGTTCTGCTCCACAAACATGTCGCGCTAGGCGGGGAGTCAGCGGTGCCCTGGAACCCGGAACCCGCTATACCGGGGCTGAATTCCCACCGGCGGTCTGGCCGATCGGGAAACTCGCCCGGCCGGAAGCGCCCCCTTCGCCTCGGCGAAGTACGGGTCAGATCCCGCGCAACGGCCGGCCGCCCAACCCCGTCAGGACCGGAAGGTAGCAGCGGTAAGCGGCAGCGGCGTGTGCCGCGGGGAAATCTGACCCCAGCGGAAAGCCGGATCGATTTTCCGAATCGCCGGAACAACGGTGGGTGCGCGACTTATTTTTTGGAAAGATGTCTTACTTAGCCTTAGCTCGACGATACCGGCCCAATGATTTCGACGGTATCTTAAGCCAGCACCATATAACCACAACGTTGAAAAACGCTGTAGCCTCGGGACGCGTCTCTCACGCTTATCTGCTTTGCGGACCGCGCGGCACGGGCAAAACCTCGACCGCTCGGGTCCTGGCCAAAGCACTCAATTGCCAAAAGGGGCCGACCCCGGAGCCGTGCGGAGAATGCACGGTTTGCAAGGAGATTGCCGCCGGGTCATCGCCCGACGTTTTCGAGATCGACGCCGCATCCAACAGGGGCATCGACGATATCCGCGAACTGCGTGAAAATGTGCGCTACAGCCCGGTAGGCGGGCGATATAAAATTTATATTATCGACGAGGTTCATCGCCTGACCAAAGAGGCGTTCGACGCTTTGCTCAAGACGCTCGAGGAACCGCCTGCTCATGTCATATTCGTTTTCGCCACCACCGATCCGCAGGCGTTGCCGGCAACCATCCTTTCGAGAACCCAAAGATACGATTTTAAGCGGATTCCGGTTTCGGCCCTGGCAGAGGCGGTTAACACGGTGGCCCGCAAGGAAGGGATGACCATCGATCCCAACGCCGCGCTGCTGGTGGCCAGGAAGGCCGACGGTTCTTTCAGGGACGCTCTATCGCTTCTGGATCAGCTTTCCAGCTTCAGCGACGCGCCAATCGACGTGGAAACTACTGCGGAGATACTGGGGCTTGTCAAAACCGATTTGCTTCATGATATCGCTCAGTCGATTATCGACCGCAATGCCTCGGCGACGTTGACGTCGCTGGGAGGATTCATCAAATCGGGCGGAGATTCGCTGGAACTGGCGGATGCGCTCACAGGGTATTTGAGGGCGCTGCTTCTCATAAAGAACGGCGTTGACGACTTCGAGCAACTGGAACTCGATAAATCGGAATTCGACAGCGCGCGTCAAATGATGGCCGATACGGACATTGTCGATTTACTGCGGTATTTCACCGTTCTGGCCGATTACAAGCTCATGGTGAAGCAGGGAATGGACCCGATGTATTCGTTTGAAACGTCTCTTGTTAAGATGGCTTCCATGGACCGAGCCATGTCCTTGGAGGAGCTTTTTAAATCCGCCCGATCAGGGTCATCGACACAGGCGGCTCGCGACCGCGGCAGCGCGGTCGTCGGCAATACCGGGTCGATGGATATTCCGGCCGAAAACGGAACATCCTTCGGGCCGGATCTTGTTGATATATTGCCGGATGACGATATCCCGGCTGCGCCGGTGCGCGAATTCGAGGGTGACATAAATATCGATCTGGTTTCGAGGGAATGGGACGGTTTTTGCAGGTTCCTTGCAGGGAAAGACAAGACATTGTTCGCTTACATCACCATGTGTAAACCATCCGGGCTCGAGGACGGCATTCTGACATTGGTCGTCAGCGACGGAGGCAGATTTCAATACGACCAGCTTTCTCAAAGAGTGAAAAAGACGATATTGGAAACGCATTTAAAAGATTTCTTTTCGCGAGGTTTGAGCGTAAAACTGCTGCTGGAAAGTCCCGGGGCCGGCAAGGCCGGGGGCCGCATCCACGGTGCGGATAAAATATTCAATGACTCGCCGGTGATCAAAAAGCTTTTCGACCAGCTGGGAGGAGAAATTATCGGCCAGTGACGGTCGACAGGGGAGGGCAAGATGCACGATTATTTTCTACGATTAATTAAAGGAGCATACATGGCTAAAGGTTTGGGCGATCTTATGAAACAGATGCAAGCGATGCAGGTCCGAATGGAAAAAATGCAGGAGGAGCTCGCCGATAAGACAATAGAGGCGACGGCCGGGGGAGGCATGGTTAAGGTCGTGGCCAACGGCAAGCAGGAAATCCTCGAAATCAAGATCGATCCCGAAGTAGTTAATCCCGACGAGGTGGAGATGCTGGAGGAGCTGATCATGGCCGCGGTCAACCAGGCCAAGGAAAAGGCCGCTGAATTGCAGATGGAAGGACTCTCCGGTTTGACCGGCGGATTGAAAATCCCGGGATTGCCTTTCTGATATTCCATGGCCAGATCACTCGACGATCTAATCGACGCGCTGTCGTCCCTGCCCGGCATAGGCAAAAAAAGCGCCGCCAGGCTGGCTTTCTACTTATTAAAAAGGCCGGTAGAAGATTCCGAGGAGATAGCCGCCAGGATTGTCCGGGCGCGGCGAAATCTCAAACCCTGCACTATCTGCGGAAATCTGGCTGAAGACGATCGATGCGAGATTTGCGGGGATGAATCGCGCGATAATTCCATTATTTGCGTGGTTGAAGAGCCATCCGATGTTTCCGCGATCGAATCAGCCGGGAATTTTCATGGGCGGTATCATGTCCTGGGAGGCGC
>CAZDAH010000079.1:1549-10437 GCA_964503405.1 uncultured Ignavibacteria bacterium | reverse complement strand
CGAAAAGAACGGGAAACTCGATATCCGCAGGGCCTCTGGGAAGCTGCGCAATCTCGAGGAGACCATCCGGCTTTCGCCCCTCGACGGCATAGGGCCGGAGGAATTGAATATCGAGTCGTTGAAGGCAAGAGCAAAAGAAGGAATAAGAGAATTAATCATCGCCACCAACCCGTCGACCGAAGGCGAGGCCACGGCGGCGTACCTAAGTTCGGTACTGAAAAACGGTAAACTGAAAGTCAGCAGAATCGCCCGGGGGCTGCCGGCCGGCGGCTCGCTGGAATTCGCCGACAAGGCCACGCTGGCCCGGGCCATGGATAACAGAACCCCGCTGGAATAATATCGTTTAGTACGGAATTGAGAACGGTCTCTGTTCAGGAGGGAAGTGAATAGAGACCGTCTCGCGTTAATACCGGGAACGATTTTGGCGCGCCGATGGCGCGATCCCGATATTCTTACCTGAGCGCCAGATCATCCTCCATGCGAAGAATAAGCGACTCTATGGATACAAGCTGCTGGAACCGGGTCAGCTGATTGTAATCGAGAATCGACCGGGCCTGAATGATGGCGTTGAGTTCGGCGTTTTTGTACTGCGAGAGGAACTCGTAGTATTCCTTGAGCAGACTGCGCACAGCCGTGCCGTTCATGTTCGTCCAGTCGGTGGTGAACTTCTCGATCTCCGTCAGCCTTATATCGGCCTGAAGCCTGGCCTCGGTCATCTTCTGGGCGGCCGTGTCCTCGATAATCCTGAGCTTCTTGACCTGGCTGTCCGTCAAACCGAGCGTAGCGCTGTGATCGATCAGTTTCGTGACCGGGGTTTTATGAAGGCTCCCGGCGTCGGCTGAAATTGTCAAAGTCAGGACGAAGATTGTTATCATGGAAACGATGGATCTCATCTTTACCTCCTCTTAGCGGTTATTTTATTGTTGACAAATCGTCCCATTATATTTACCCTTAAATCAGAGAGGGCAAGCCAAAGCTAACCTGCGAAGGAGCTGAAATCGTCGGAACCATTAGGCGGCCAACCATAATCTCCGACGATCCATTGCCCTCTTTTTCTTATTCGTTCAAGCTAAGTAACATTACGTAAATCCGACAATACGGTTTCAAAAAAATTATGGGATTCGAGGTAATGGATTTGGAAGCTAATTCTTCATGCCTATAAGTATGACGCCGAACATGATCAGGACAATGCCTATCCACTTTAACGTGCCGAACGGCTCCTTCAGAAACAAAAATGAAGTCAAAACCACGAGGGCGTAGCCGGTGCTCATCAGTATCGGATAGGCAACCGACAAATGGGTTCGCGACAAAACGACTATATACCCGGTCACCGACGATACGTATCCGGCCAGGCCGAGCATGACGTACTTGTTTGTCAACGACGCCGTCGCGAACTGCCCCAGCGATCGCCCGGCAAAATCCCCCACCTGGTTCATGCCGACTTTGAGAAATACATGCCCGCAGACATTAAGCGCCACCACGAAGACCATGAGTAATATTATCAATCCACAGATCCCTTCAGCCCCTCGTATTCATCAATACTTCTTGAACAGCGCGCCCCATTCGGTCGATTCCAGCCATTTATTGAAAATCTTCTTCCCCTTAAACGGGTACCAGAGCCGGTCGTGGTAGAATGCCGAGCCGAAGACGAATATGTAGACGATAGGAGTATGGAATAGAAGTTTCTGCAGAATCCTCAAAGGCGAAAACCAGAAAACGTCGCCGACAAGCGAGGCCATGTTGTCGCCGACCTCGAATTTGAAATCGATTTCAGCAATATCTTCGCCGACAACGTCGATCTCCTCGATCCGTCCGACACCCAGCCCATGCTCGTGGCCAAGCCTGATAAACTCGATGCTCAAGGGATCGAATCCCATCATCTTGGCGGCTACCGCGTCGATAGCCACCTGGTCGGGCGAGGCCAGAATATAATTCTTGACATGCGGAGTCATCGTACGCGGCCCCGGACCGGAACCGGCGGTGGTGCCGTCCATAAACGCGAATATCCCGGGATGGATCTCTTTTTGGATATTGAGCAGATCGACCAGCGTCTTATGAATTACCGAATGCGTGTAATGTCTACGAGTATTCAACAAGCCTCCGAACGCGTTCTTCATGGCGCCGGTGGTGGTCGTATAGATATGAGTCTTGACAGTGGGCAGGTGCACGATATTCTTGCCGATCATGAATTCCGGAATCCTGATTCCATGATGGAATATTTCATCCAGCACCAGCATCTTCGCTTTCGGAGTGTATTCGACCCAATTCAGATCATGGGGATTGTTGTTGTAATGTTCCTCTATACCATATTTTTCGTAGACAGGTTTGAGCTTCAGGAGCCGCCCGCCGACATAAGGATCTGTGACGACCGTGTCGTTATGCACGGCGACCAGATCGCTAATCCCACCGGCTTTCAAGGCCAAAATCGCCCCCTCCACCTGCCACGGCACGGAATTGGCGCCGGGGAAGGGGAGATGCCAGGAGATGTTGTCTTTGAGGATGGTCGTCTTGTCGGCAGGAAGAGCCTGGGCCAGCCCGGCCAGTTCCGCCAGCTTTTTGTAATCATCGAGAACCGTCCGAGGAGACGTTCTTAAAACAGCGACTTTCGATTTGGCCATTATCTTTCCGATCAGAGGTTAATTACCACAAGCACGGACATCAACCATAGTAATACGCACACAAGCAGAGGGGGATCGGTCAGCAGAAGCCGGGTCGGGCTGCCCCCCATCTCCTTGTGGAATATCAAATATAAATATCGGAAGATGCCGTAGAGAACAAAAGGGATGGTCAGAGAGAGCCATTGGGTACCGAATTTATTGACCACCTCGGGGGAGAGGGTGTAAAAAGCGTAGGCGACCACCGTGGAGGCGGTGACAACGGAGATCATTTGGTCCAGAAACGGAGTGGAGTAATGCTCCAGCGATTTGCGATGCCCCGCGGCGTTGTCGGTGAGCAGGGTCAGCTCGTGACGACGTTTCCCGAAGCCGAGGAATAAGGCCAGAAGCGTTGTGCAGACTAAAAGCCAGGCCGATATAGGCACCTCGATGGCAAAACCGCCGGCCACCGCCCGCAGGACAAACCCGGCGGCAATGGACATGACGTCGATAATAACCAGTTGTTTAAGGATAGTCGAATAGGCCAGATTCAGCGCTATGTACACGATCAAGGCCAGCACGGTTGGCATATTTATATAGATTCCAATGATAATCGAGACTGCCAGCAGGACAACGGCGGCGGCCGCGGCGGCAGAAACCGGCAGCGTTCCCGACGCTATCGGCCGCTTTGACTTGACCGGGTGGTTGCGGTCGTTCTCCCGATCGAAGATGTCGTTGATGAGATAAACCCCGGATGTCCCGAACCCGAAAGCGAAGAAGGCCAGGACGGCCAGGTAGATCTTGCCCGGCAGCATATAGGCCTCGGCGAAGATCAGCGCGGCGAAAACGATGAGGTTTTTGACCCAGTGGGCGGGCCGCATGCTGAGCACAATGCCTTTGATCATAACGGTTTGCAATATGGCAGTTTAGGAGGAAGGGGTCAAGGGGAAAGATCTATGATGCGTGAGGGCGGTCGTCGAGAATTCAAAAGGGATAATGCACCTCTTTTTGAGTATGCGCGGCGTACGTTCTAGTGCGCCGCGGCAGCCCCGCCTGTTGGCGCACCGGGGGGTACTCCAGCCACAATGAAACCCGGCGTGGGCATATTCAGCAATTAATATCAGGATCAGCAATATTCGTACAATCATAATAAATCGCCCCGCATCAATATAACAATTTTTGATGCATTTCCAATCCCGGAATTTGCGATATCATGAACATTTGGATCTGCTGCCAATTCCCATTTAAATCTTAACACATAACGAATTGCGCTACCTGCGCCGGGGCGGGAACGGCGAAGCCGTCCACCCGGAAAAAGGCTAAGGCGCGGAAAAATGCCCGGGATGTGCGCGGCTTCCCGGTGTAAGGTGCGCCCTTCGTTGGCCGGCTATGTTCTTCAACATCCGGTTATTCTTGCGCCTGCACGCTCGTAATTGACGACGATAACGCCCTTCGAGGTGACTTTGCTTTCCGTCACCTTGAATGCCGCCGAGATAGTGCCATCGGCAAACAACCGCTTTCCATCGCCCAACGTTACCGGATATATCATCAGCCAGAACGCATCGACCAAATCATGTTTTATAAGCGTCTGAATAAGATCACCACTTCCCCAAACATGCAAATCCGGCCCTTGCTGTTGCTTGATTTTGGCAACTTTTTCTGCAATATCTCCGTTTAAAAACACGGACGGCTGCCATTCGCCAGACTTTATGGTATTCGAGGCGACGTACTTGGTCGCCGCGTTGGCGCCGGGCCATACGTCTGCATGGTGCGGCCAGTACGGCGCCCAAATTTCAAAGGTTTTGCGCCCTAACAACAGGTCGAACGGCATGTTCATCTGCCTTCTCAATGCCGTTCCAAGAATCTCGTCGGAATATGGCGCTATCCACCCGCCATATGCGAAGCCGTCGCTGGTATCTTCGCCCGGCCCGCCTGGGGCTTGTATGACACCATTAAGAGTGATATGTTCAAGCACGATGATTTTTCTCAAGACTGAGTTCCTCCGACATCCGGGTTACTATTTGGCTGCCTCGTTCAAAGAATAGTAGGTTATGTTCCCCTGGAAATTGACACATCATATATTGTTAAATCCCGGAGGGATTTGAACTATGACCGAGATTCTGGATTCCTGCTTTCCCTTCGGGGATCTTCCCTTTCGCTGGAATGACAACGAATGTCATGCGTAGGGATTTAATTGATCATACCCCTACAACTTCAACTTCCCTATGAACTCCTCCACCTCGGGCACGCCGCCCTGCATGATGAGATAGCCGTCGAACGGCTCCCGCTCGGTGATCTCGCCGGCTACAGAAGTGAGCATCATCTCTTTGACTTTTTCGCGGTCGTGCGTATGCCCCAACGCCCAGCCCAGCTTGGCATAGGCGACTTCGGGCAATATGTTGGCGGCGGGGACGACGCCGAGGTCCATCAGGTCGCGGCCGGTATCGTAGACGAACATCTGGACATAACCCCAGAGTGTTTGCACGGTCATATAGACATGCACGCCCGCCTGAACCGCTTTGCGCAGAGGCTCATAAAGCGGCTTGTTGACATGACCCAGGCCGGTACCGGCTATGACAATTCCTCTGTAGCCGCTGTCAACCAGGCTTTCAATGATGTCGGGCTTCATATTGGGATAGTAATAGACAATCGTGACGCGGTCGTCGAAGGCAGGATCTATGGCCACGTCGCGATCCTTTCGGCGGTGTTTGAAATCGCTTCTGATTGGCGTCATCTTGCCCGGCTCGACCATGGCCAAAGGAACGTCGCCGATGGTGCGGAAAGTCGATCTATACGATGAATGCATCTTGCGCACCCGCGTCCCCTGGTGGAGCAGGTTGTATTTATCCGATGTCGGCCCGAACATGCAGACCATGACCTCGGCGATATCGGCGTGAGCGGCGGTCCAGACGGCGCAGCGCAGGTTGAAAGCGGCGTCCGACGACGGCCTGTCCGACGAACGTTGCGAACCGACCATTACTATGGGAACGGGCGAGTTCTGCACCATGAACGAGAGAATGGCCGCGGTATGGTGCATGGTGTCGGTGCCGTGGCCGATGACTATGCCGTCGACGCCGTTTCTTATCTCCTCACCAATGCCTTTGGCCAGTGTGATCCACTGCTCCGGCCCCATATTCTCAGAGAAGATGCCGAAGAGTTTCAAGGTTTTCAAATTGCAGATATCGGCCAGTTCCGGCACCGCGCCGTACAATTCGCCGGGGGTAAAGGCCGGAATCACCGCGCCGGTACGATAATCGAGGCGCGAGGCTATGGTCCCCCCGGTACCGAGCAGGGTGACATTGGGTTTGGAGCTGTCGATGGGAAAATCCTGTTCCGGAATCTTGTAATGAGCTTCCTTGTAACCTATCTCCTTCGCTTCGCGGATGGAGTTGGCCAGGATTCCGATATTGTAGCCGTTGTGCATTTTCAAGACGATATGCAGATCGTCGGCGGTCTCCGATCGGGGCAGGACAACGCCCTTGAACGACCCTTTATCGGTAGTGATCTCGATATCGGACCAGACTTTTACCCCGAGCTCTTTCAGGCGAGCCAGGGCAATACCTTTATATCCTTTGTAGAAATCCGAACCAGCTTTGGAATTGCTCTTCATCTTATATCCGCTTGAACATCCAGGTAAGCAGGTGATCGAACCCCATCGATTCCCAGAATTCGATCGTGTTGACATTTCCACGGGCAACCAGCAGCTCAATATGCCTTACTTTACGACGCTTGAGAAAAGCCAGCGCGTCCTCCACCAGCTTACGGCCCGTTCCCAGTCCCCTGCATTCTTCCTTTACAAAGAGGTCGCCGATAAAACCGAATTTCTCGATGTTGAAATATTCCGGCTTGAGAGAGATATATGAGTAGCAGAAACCTGTCAGGAGGCCGTCGTTTTCGGCCACGGCCAGACGGCAATCAGGGTTCTCGCCTCGCTCGCTCATCTCCTTTATGAAAATGGCCTTCGCGTTTTTCCTGACACTGAATGAATCGTTGAAATTGGCGTTATAAGCCATGAAATCGCTCCAAAGAGCGCTGATTTTCAGAAGCTCATCCTCCCGGGCCTCCCTGACAGTTACCATGAGTCCGAAATTATGGTCGTTTTGATATTAAGTCAAGCCCATAGAGGGACGAGTCAATTATTGCTGCCGGGGGACTATTTCCACCCGCCCGAGGGCCATTTCCATTTGAGCCCGCAGGGGGATCTTCTCCTCATCATCGGAAATGTAGATCTCAAATTCGTTCCCCGCTCCCGGGAAAGTATTGAACGGGATATACCCGCTAATTAGTCTGGCGGGTTTGTTGACGCCGTCGGGACCAGGCGCGTCCGCGTCAATGATATTCTTGATTAGAATGGAATCCTGACGGGAATAGACAAAAACAGGGACATAGACAGGCGCACGCAGGGTGTCCAGCCCGTCTCGCAGCCTGAAAATCATGGATATGGTATCGAAATATGTATCGTGCGTGTCGGACAGGTCTTTCAGGTAATCGGACTTTTGCCCTGTGGACGGGATTTCGGTCCTGATACGCACGTTTTGTTCTTGGTGATCGAACCAGTACTCGTCGATTCGGCGCTTGCCGGCGGTGGAATTGTCGGCTCTCATATAAAGCAGGGAATAAGAATCGTTCACTATGCTGCGGTATAATCCGTGATGGTCAATTATAACGCTCGATTCGACCCGGCATTCCAATTCCCGCACAGTTTGACTTTCATATTCGAATGGCTGGCTTTGTGTGATATCGATTTCACCGATCTTATAACCGCCGTATAGGACGTCGAAGGCCAGGACCACGGGGACATCAAACGCGCTCGGCCTGTTCTCGGCAATCGCCGGACGAAAAACAGAGGACATTATCAGGGTCGTTGTCAGGACTGAGCCGTATTTTTTCACAGGACTTTTCTTTCTCCAGTTAGCCATTTACCCGAACATATTATAATCGTCAGAATAGGTAAAGGTCAATCGCATGCCTGGAATTACCTCCTTGACTATGCCGGATATCAGGGGTAGATTGTTGATTATGTCGGAATCATTGATCGATTTTTTCGGGGCGCATCCTTTCTGGGCGGCGGTTATTATAGTTCTAATGGCCCTGCCCATGGCAGGAGCCGTGTTTCATATAGTAATGAAGGCATTGGGCAGGCGGGGAATCGACGGCAGCCCGCCCGGCGATGTCCCGCCGAAATTCGATAAGAGAGATACGGAACGTCCCAAAACCCCATAACTAATTGGCACAAATCGGATTGGTTCCATTTCGCGGATCTTGGAAAACGAGAAATCTTCGCATCCGCGCCTTATTAAAATTTGCTCGCGGAAACTCAAAAGGGCGAATTGAGGTAAATTCACAATATTAGGGGGATATCTCCCACATTTCCGGGCAACTTAGGCCCCTCTCACCAGTCCAACCGATCGGCATAACTTGTTTACTTATAGAATCTTGAGAGCATGTTGCGGGTTGAAATGCATGGCAGAGAAAACGGAACGATAATTGCGGTCAGTAAAGTAGGTTTTGTTGAAAATTATTAAGCAAGCCGCGCTCGTGCCGATATTACAAACGGATCTTTCACAACCGCAGGATCGGCCGGGCGCTCATTTCAGGGGGGCGTCATGGCAGCAAAGAGAAAATCGCAATTCAAGATGCCGGAGAAAACCTGCTGGCATCTTTACAGTTTGCAGAACCTGAACACCGAGAAGTTCATTAAGGTTGTGGGCAAGATCCTTAAAAAGGAATACTTACTAATAAAATAGCGGGAAAAAACTTGACAGCTAATCTCGAACGGAATACATTGGCGTGAACTGTGACGCCGATGGAGGGCGGCTTGGTATGATGTCAACAAAATACTCAGTGATAATTGTCCCGGACAGGAACGAGCCGGTTGTAAATAAGCAGTTCAGCAAGTCCTATGTTTACGCGGCGGCATTCGTAATGATAACTTTTGTAGCCCTCGCCCTTTATTTTGCCTACGGGTTTATTTCCGTTTCTGTCGACGAGCAGCGGCTAGCCGCGTTAACAGGCGAAAACATTCAGCTTACGTCCAAAATAACCGAACTTGAGTCCACCGTTCACGGTTTGCGCGCCGAAATGTCGAATATCATAAGAAAAGACGATTACATACGGCTGATATTCGATCTTCCATCGATAGACCAGGAAATGCGCGAGGTCGGTATAGGCGGTGAGGCTGCGGAATATCCGCCTTTCAATTCCGATCTGGGGCAGAGGACCTGGCTTGTCGAAGAGGATATCGAGAAAATCCAGCGGCAGCTCTAATTCGAGAACGCCTCGATAGAGGAGTTG
>CAZDAH010000079.1:0-1539 GCA_964503405.1 uncultured Ignavibacteria bacterium | reverse complement strand
TGCCTACGATTAAGCCATGCGAGGGGATACTCTCCAGGGGGTTCGGGATGCACAACGATCCGTTTACCGGGTCGTACCAGCCGCATAACGGACTCGATATTGCCGCCCCCAAGGGCACGCCCGTGTTTGCTACCGCCGACGGTGTGGTGAAATTCGCCGGAAACCAGGCTAAATTGGGACAGACCATAATCATCGAACATGGCAACGGAATCCGCACCTATTACGGACACCTCAGCAAGGTCAAGGTGAACAAAGGTCAGAGAGTTAGCCGCCATGACCTGATCGGCCTGGTCGGATCATCGGGATACTCCACCGGACCTCATCTGCATTATGAGATCAGAATTGGCCAGAGCCCGTCGAATCCATATAAGTACATAATCAGATCCATTGTTTCATAAAGGCGGCGGGAAACCGCTTTATAGTTCACGGCTTTTTTGTTGCCATCTCCCGGCGTTTCGGTATATTTCTGGTTATGAACGAGAAGGCGCTAATATCGCGATGTCTCCTCGGAGCAGCATGCCGCTGGGACGGTAATAGGCTGAAAAACAACAAGTTGATTAAATTGGACCGTTTTGAGACAATAGCCGTCTGTCCGGAGATGGACGGCGGTTTGCCCTGCCCGAGACCGGCAGCGGAAATCGTGGATGGCGACGGATTCTATGTTCTTGATGGAAAATCCAGGGTCATCGATATTGAGGGCCGAGATGTTACCGATAACTACCTAAGAGGAGCCCAAAAGGCGCTGAACGCCGCTTTGCAAAACGGCGCGGAATCAGCTTATTTAAAAGATAATAGCCCGTCATGCGGAATTACCAGAATCGTCCGAGGACAATTGAATGTCCCGGGTATGGGGGTAACCGCCGCCCTTTTGCGACGGCATAATATTAGATTGGAGCCCTGTTGATGAGCCTGGAAAACGTGCATCAGCATCACGCATATATCCATAGAGCCGGCTCTGGAATCGAAAAGAGGCTAATCTGGGCCCTGGGCATCACCTTCGGAATATTCGGGCTGGAGATTATCGGCGGATTCCTGTCCAATTCGCTGGCTTTGAAATCCGACGCCGGTCATCTTTTCGGCGACGTTATGGCCCTGGGGCTATCGCTCTTGGCAGTGAGGATCTCACTTCGCCCGGCCTCGACTCGCCGCACGTTCGGGTTAAAGCGGGCCGAAGTCCTGGCGGCCATGATAAATGGCTTCACCCTGATCGGACTGGCTGTTTATATCTTCATAGAAGCGTATCATCGGCTGCTTCAGCCGGAACCGATCAAGTCTATTATGATGCTTACTGTGGCGGTAATTGGTCTGGCCGGCAATTCGATAGTGGTACTGCGGCTGCAGAGTCATGCCAGGGAGAATATAAATGTTCGGGCGGCGTTTCTGCATGTTATCGGCGATATGCTGGCTTCGGTAGGGGTGGTTATTGGCGGATTGATTATGCTGATGACAGGCAATTACCTGGCCGATCCATTAATCTCGTTTTTTGTTGGGACAATAATCTTTTATGGAGCATTCGGAGTCCTGAAGGAAGTCGCCAAT
>CAZDAH010000078.1:10986-14312 GCA_964503405.1 uncultured Ignavibacteria bacterium | reverse complement strand
TATTTGCCGTTGATCCGTCGGGCGGCCAGCCCGTAGGTCACGCTTGCAGCGTGACGCCCTCGTCGTCAACCCCTTCGACGAGTACGCTGTGGAGGAAGCCATACGAATCAAGGAGAAATCGGGAGGAACCGCCGTCGCTCTGACTTTCGGCGGCGCCAATTCTGCGGCGGTGTTGAGGGACGTGCTCGCTCTGGGGATCGACGAGGCCTTTCTGGTAAAATCGGACGACTACTCCACCACCGACCCGCAGCACAATGGCAGAGTCCTGGCGGCCTGTATTCGAAAAATCGGATATATCGACCTCGTCCTCACCGGCAAGAGCGCCGCCGACGATGACTCCGGCATTGTCGGGCCGTCGGTAGCCGCCCACCTCGGATGGCCTCAGATAAGTTATGTAAGAAAATTCGATAAGATCGAGAGTGCGACCATAGTGGCCTGGCGAACCACCGATTACGGCCACGACGTTGTGGAAACCTCTCTGCCGGCGGTTTGTTCCGTGGTCAAGGAGATTAACGAACCCCGGCTGCCGTCACTTAAAGGAAAAATGAAGGCCAAGAAAGCGGAGATCACAATCTTCACGCCGGAGGATCTCGGTATCGCCTCGAAGCCGACAATCGAGATAAAATCTGTCAGCGCCCCGCCCGCGCGTCCCAAGGGTGAAATCCTGAAAGGCGAGTTGGATGAAGTCGTGGACGCCCTGATCAAAAAGCTAAAGGGCGACAAGCTCATCTAGTTCGCTTCCCCGGTCAGCTTCGAAATCAAGGCGGCTGATCCCTCATCGCCTTTCCTATGTTCCTGTACCGCAACAAGATACTATATAGCCGAAAATACAACGCAAAATTATTGTCAAAAAATCGAATTTGCGTATATTGTGTTGTAGAAAATCGTAACACCTGGCGGGACGTTGAGAAAAATCGATAATAGATATGCTCTCCTAAAAAAGCTCGGGGAGGGATCAATCGGGGAAGCCTATCTTGCCGAGGATTCGCGCGAGGGCATCAATATTTGTCTGAAACTGCTCAATGCCAGACACCCCGAAAATAGAGCCGATCTATCGGTGGAATTCATTCTGCTGACCGGACTGCGTCATCCCGGGTTGATTTCTGTTTACGATTACGGAATCGATCCCCTGGACGGACATTACTTCACAATGGAGTATATTCCCGGCGGCGATCTTTCCGGGGCTCTCCCCTTGGAGCCGGAGCGTTTTTACGACGCCGCAATGTCGCTCTGTTCGGCCCTTGACTACATCCACACCAGAGGAGTAATTCATGGCGATCTCAAACCGTCGAATATTCTACGCGACTCCGACGATAATTTCAAGATCGCCGATTTCGGGCTGTCGTCGCTTTACAGCTCGGCGTTAGCCCGCGCGTCCTCAGGCACCGCCGCCTTCGCGGCCCCCGAGATTTTGAAAAGAGAATCAGTCACCTTCGGTTCCGATTTATACTCCCTCGGGCTTCTGTTCTGCGAGATGATATCCGGGCGGCCGTTATACGAGGGGACCGCCGGCCAAATTATCAGCAGAAAGCTTTCCGGAGGTTTGCCGGCGTTGGATATTCCGGTCGAATACGGCGGCTCTGATTTGGAATCGATTCTGCAAAAAATGATCAGCGCCCATCCTGAGCGGCGTTACCGAACTGTCGGGGAGGCGGCCGACCGTATCGGAGAGATTCGCGCGGCGCGCAGCCCATCGCGTCCTATCGAGACTCATCTCCCGGATACAGGCGCGTTTATCGGGCGCGAAACCGAGATCGCCACTTTCGAATCCGCATTCGAAGCATATAGCGGGGAGGGACGGCTCTTGTTCTTCGCGGGGGATCCGGGAATCGGCAAGAGCCGCCTGGTCGATGAATTCAGGATTCGCGCCCAGACAGCCGGCGCGGGATTCTATAGGACTTTCTGCCGAGAGGGTATCCTAAAACCATTCGCTCCAATATTGAAAATCCTGGGATATCTTTTTGCCGAACTCGACCCGGAGATGACTCTATTCTCCTCTTACGGACCCGATCTCAAGAAGCTCTTTCCTGAGAAATACGGCCGTTCCGCGGACGACTTTTGGCAGCCGAGCGACGCCGACTTCCGATCGGGCCGTCGAAGGTTGTTCGACAACCTCCTGCGCTATCTGGACGATCTGGCCGGGAATCATAGATTCATCCTGGCATTCGAGGATTTGCACTGGGCCGATAGCGACACTCTCGAATTCCTCGAATTTTTCCATTCCCATCCGGCCGCCGCCAGGAATACGTTTGTAATTTGCACCGCTCGTATATCGCCCGACCTTCGCCTGCAGGCATTTTTCACTGCGGACGAATCGCGTTGGGCGATGCTGAATCCTGTTGATCGCCGTCAATGGCTTCCCTATCTGAACGGTTTCCTTGGAAAATTGAATCTTCCCGAGCCCTTCACTGATAGTCTTTACGAAGAGACGGGCGGAAATTTCCTCTTCGCCGAAGAGCTCATAAAGGACCTGGTCTCGAGGCGTTATCTGGTCAGACGCGGCGGAGCCTGGTCAGTCACCGAAGGATGGGAAGAAAAGATCCGCATTCCCGACGGTATCACGCCTTTGTTGAATCGTCGCCTGGAAAAAATAGACCAAAGCGGGAGGCTTCTTGCGGGAATCGCCGCGATACTGGGGCGTTCTTTTCTCGAGGACCAGCTGCTCCAGTTGGCGGAAATGCCCGGCCGAAATCAGCTCATCGAAGGGCTGATAGAATCAGGCATTTTCAAAAGGGTGATCTTGAGTGGAATAGAGAAATTAGTTTTCATTCACTTGCAGATGAAACGCTCCGCCGAACATTCGCTGCCGCCCGACGAAACCGCTCGTTGGCATTTGAAGATCGCGGAATTCTACGAGACCGCGGACGAGGACGATGATTTCCTCGGAATGCATTATTTCCTCGGAGGCGATTTCGGCAAAGGATTCGACCGCCTCTCGAAAGCGGGTGAGGAGGCCGAACGATTGTACGCCTACAAACAAGCCTCCGACTTATATGAAAAAGCCCTGAAATGCCTTGAGAGAATGCCGCCATCCCCGGAACTGGATACAAAATTATGTCGCATAAAACTGCAGGCCGGCAAAGCGCTCAACTACATCTCGCCCCCGGACGCGTCCGAGCGCCTTGCGGATGCCGCCGAAATCGGAACCAGGATCCATGGCGACACTGTATTGTTCGCCGAGGCCTTGATCGCCGCCGGGAATAACAGCCTTCATCTCGGGAAAAACGATATCGCCGTAAAGCATCTGGAAAAAGGATTGGCGTTATCCCGCGATATCGGGCAAATCAAGCTTCAGGGCGAGGCTTATGTCGGGCTTGGTTTCGTCT
>CAZDAH010000078.1:5341-10976 GCA_964503405.1 uncultured Ignavibacteria bacterium | reverse complement strand
TATCATGCATCTGGACGACGCGGTGGGGCGCATCCTGGCAGCGCTCGACAAAGCCGGCAAGCGCGACGAGGCGGGCCAGGCATATCTGCGGGCCCTCGAACTCTTCTCGGGCATCGATTTTCCCGAGGGATCATGCCGCGTCCTGAATTATCTGGGAATCACCCGTAAGAGAAGCGGAGATCTCGACGGGGCCGAAGATTTTTATCGACGTGCCCTGACCATCTGCCTCGAATACGGCTTCAGGTGGTCGGCTATGAATTTATACGGCAACCTGGGGAATATATATTCGACCAGGGGGGACTTCAAGAACGCAGAAGAGAATTACCGCCTCTCGCTTGAGATCTCCAGGGAAATTTCCGATCGAAGAATCGAAAGCGTTAACCTGCTCAACATCGGCCATGTCTTAAATCAGATGGGAGACACCGACTCAGCCGAGGCCATGTTCTTCGAGACCCTGGAGAAGCAACGGGCCCTGGGCGACAAAAGCTCCGAGGCGATTACCCTCAACAACCTCGGCTTCCTGTATTTCAAGAATGGCGAGTTGAAGAATTCTCTCGATTATTATCAGTTGGGTCTGAATTTGAGCAGAGAGATCGATCAGCCGAGAGTGGAGCTGGCCAACCTGATCGGGATAATAGAGGACAGAACCGCGGTCGCGGATTACGCCAACTTGATGTCGATCTCCGAAGAGGCTCTCGAATTGGCGGAGGAGATCGGCGACGTCGAACAGCTTGCGGCAATCCTCTCCCTTCGGGCGGAAATACTCTGCGAATCCGGCCATCTGGCCCACGCGGCCGAGGCGCTTCGACGATTCATGGCCTTATCATCCGACCTTGGCGAGCCCAGACAGCGAATCCGGGCGCTGCTTACCGCCCGATTTCGGTGTTCTCAGAGCGGGCTCAATATTGTCGAAAGGCAATCTGAAATAGAACGTATCTTGGAGTCAAACCCGTCGCTGAATTCTATCGTCACCCGCTTCCAGGCCGAAGCGGCGCTCTCCGAGGGAGTATCAGGCGGGGAAATCTGGATAGGCCGTCTTAGTGACGCTATCAGAAAGGCCCGCGATGCACGTATCTACCCGGAGATGATCCGATTAATGGCAATCCAAATCAGGTTTCTGAGCGTCATGGGGGAGACGCTCGAGGAGTCGAGGCTTAGGGGCAGACTGAATGACGAATTGGTTCGTTTTACCCTCGGACTCGATCGGAAGCTTCGCGATAATTTCAGACGATACCTGAAAATTCTCGATGTCAAAATAGAACAGGAGGTTATCAAAATGGGCAGCGCCAACCGCGAGGAAAGACTGGAGGTCCTGTTCAGGGTCGCCCGCACTATCAACACTATCAGGGAGAGCGATCCGCTTCTCAACAAGATCATGGATTTGGCCATCGAGACATTGGCCGCCGAGCGCGGATTCATTATGCTCTACTCCTTCGATGTCGAAACCGCCGAGGGCGCCAGAGTCTTGGAGCCGGTCGCCGCCAGAAACCTCGAAAAAGAGAATATTTTCGGAGAGAGGACCATCTCCAGATCCAGCGCCATGGAGGTGGCCGAAACCGGAAAACCGCTTCTGATCAGCCGCTCCGACGATGAAATTTCGGGACGACAATCCGTTCTGGATTTCCGGATATCGTCGATTCTTTGCGTACCCCTCGCTGTCAAAGGAAGAATCCTTGGAATCGTCTATGTCGACAGCCGATCCGGCGCCGTATTCAACGACGACGATCTCGAATTCCTCGCCAGTTTCGCCGATCTGGCAGCCATTGCCATAGAAAACGCTCGCCTGGCCGAAAAACTCGAGGAAAAAACGGTTTACCTTCAGAAACAGGTTGAATCCCGTTGGGATTTCGGAAATATCGTGGGAAGATCGTCGCCCATGCAAAAGGTTTTTCGCATGGCTGAATCTGTCAGCCAGACGGAAGTCAACTTGGTCATCTCGGGCGAATCGGGAACGGGCAAAGAACTGTTGGCCAAGGCCATTCATTTCGCCGGCAAAAGAAAGCATGCCAGGTTCCTGCCGGTCGACTGCGGCGCCCTGACCGAAACATTGCTCGAATCCGAGTTCTTCGGCCACGTCAAGGGAGCCTTCACCGGAGCCGGCTCCGATAAAACGGGGTTATTCGAGGCGGCCGAGAGGGGAACCATATTCCTCGACGAAGTTACCAACACCAGCCCCAATTTCCAGGTAAAGCTCTTGAGAGTGCTTCAGGAAGGCGAGATTCGACGCGTTGGGGATACGAAATCGCGCAAAATAGACGTCCGAGTGATTGCCGCGACCAATAAGAATCTCGAGCGGGAGGTCGCCGCCGGAAAATTCCGGGAGGATCTTTATTACAGGCTTAATGTCGTTAACATTCACATACCCCCATTGAAAGAAAGGAAAGAGGATATCAGCCTGTTGGCCGGATATTTTCTCCAGATGATCTGCGAAAAGATGATCATACCCCGCAAGACCTTTTCCAGCGAGGCGGTGGATAGCATGCTTCTCTATTCCTGGCCCGGCAACGTGAGACAGCTCGAGAATATCTGCGAGAGAGCGGTCATATTCGCCAAGGACGATATAATCGGCCCGGAGCATCTCCCCCCGGAAATTAAATCGGCCCGAGTTTCGGGGACGCTCGATTCCCCGCTTTCAACCCCGACCACCAAATCGGAGCTGAAGGCGGCCAAGGCCGAGATCGATAAGCTGTTCATTACGAAACTCCTGCGTTCCACCAAAGGCAATATAATGAAAGCGGCCTCGCTTTCGGGGATGGATCGTTCGCAACTGCACCAGATGATCAATAAATACAATCTCGATTCCGCCTCGTTCAAGAAAAGATAATTAAATGGGCAATATTGTCCGCGATTGCCGGCAAAAAGGCCGACCTTGGTCCACTTTGCCTCAAAAAAATACTTGCATAAATTCGGATATTTGACTATCATTGAAATTGGATGAATGGTATCTGGCGCATAGCGGCTTTTACCTTGGTTATTTTCTCAACGTCATTATACGCTGCCAATCTCGGGAAGATTTCCGGGTGGGTCAATAGTGACGAGGGATCGAAGGGTATTCAGGAGGCGGTTGTTTATTTTTATACGGCTGCAGGGGAGATTTCCGACTCCGTTTACTCTCACTCCAACGGATGGTTCGAAAAGCACCTCGCCGCCGGCGATTACCTTGTATCGGCCGAAAAAGGAAATTATATCCGCGAGTTTTACCCCGGAAGGTATTCGGTTTCCGAGGCTAAAAGCATACATATCTCACCCGGTCAGATCGTGACGATATCCTTTGCCCTCGAGCGCGGCGGCTGGATCGGCGGCTCCTTCGATATCGTCGGCGAGGATATTCAGAAAGGTCTGGCAATCGCCATAAAGCAGGATCAGCCTGATGAGGGTTGGTATCAGTGCAGGACCGTATCGGGTTCCTTCCCGCAGAATTACGCCCTGTTAGGATTGATTCCAGGGGTCTACAAGGTTATGGCCCAGGCCACGTCCAAGGGCACCATCTATTATCCGGGCGTTACAGACCCGGACGACGCCGCAACGATCGAAGTCGATGCCGATAACGGGGTCGCCGATATCTCATTCCTGATGGAGCCGGTCGGAAGCGGGCTGGTCACCGGCAGGATATTTGATGAGCAAACCGGCGCCGGACTCGCCGACGTGCCGGTCATAGCATATCAATGGCAGGATTCCCGCGACGATCCCAATCTCAGAATGACAGCCAGCGAAACCGACGGCAGCTTCAGGCTGCATCTTACGTCCGGCAGCTACATTCTGTATGCCCGCTGCCAGGGTTGTCTCCCGGGCTCGGAAGACGTGAGCATTTTCTATGATAACAAGCTCGATCCTCTCTACGCCGACCCGCTGGTGATTTCCGACGGCGATGCGCTGGAGGGAATCGATTTCCGGTTCGATCTTTCCGATATTTATAATCTTTCTGTCGCCGGCCGCATCCTCGACGATCAAAACGGGGAGGGATTGGGAGGAGTGCTCGTAGAGGCCGTCGATTATAATACCGGCCGCACGTTGAATTCGGCCTATTCTGTCGGCAGCGGAGAATTCGCCATTGATAATCTGTCCTCGGGTGTCTACTTGATAGCCTTCTCCCAGATGAACGTAATTCCCTATTTCTACCATGCCTCCGAGGTCTGGCAGGACGCTGAAGTCGTGGAATTGACCGTGGATTACCGCGGCATTCAAACCGAGGCAATTACCCAGGATTACGGCAATCTCGGCCTGTCCATAACCGGCCATGTGACCGCCAGGGCGGAACCGCTGCACAATGCCCGCATCTACGCGTATCCCGTTGGCGAGGATGAACCGGTCGCCTTCGCCAGGACCAACGCCTCGGGAGAATACACGATCATACGTGGCCTCGTGCCCGGTTTCTACACCGTCGTTTGCGATCTTTTCGGATATAATTACGAAACCTATCCGGAAATAATTGAATTGGATCTGCTCAATAATCCCGATGCCCCCCATGTCGATTTCAATCTCGAGCAGCCGACGACTGAGGTTACCGCCGATTTCAGAACTCCGGAGCTTTTGCGGGTAATGGAGAACTATCCCAACCCCTTTAACGAGCGAACAGTTCTGCAGATTTACTCCGGTTATTCCGAGTCGATTGACAGCAGGATTGTCGTCTACGATATCCTCGGAAGAAACGTGGGGAGCAAGAGTATAACTGTCGATCCGGGAATCAATCATATCGGCTGGGGGCTCGATGATTTCTCCAGGTCGGTAAGTTCCGGGATCTATTTCTACAAGATCGATGACTTTAACCATACTTTCCGTATGGTGTTGCTTAAGTAGTCCTCAGTAAATATTCCTTGACATATTCGGCATTGCGCTTAAATTAAAGTAATGGTGCGGGACGTGCAAAATCGTTGCCCCTGTTTGCACCGGTTTGCACCTTATTTGCTCGTATTATGAGGGGAGAACGTTCGGTATCCCCCCTCGCGTCAGGGGCTAACTTGATAAAATGTAACAGGTTGGATGAGCTTATTCGATGATTGATCAGCGTCTTCCATCATCCTGAATCATGCGGGTTGCGGCACATATTTTGCGTTTAAACCCTTTGGTGTAGCACTTTGACAAACGAAGATTTCATAAAATTCTCCTTTACGCCTTTGCTGCCGGGCGCGCTGAACATGAAGATCGATGAGGATCTGGCCGGCGATTATTCTCTCCCCTTCCCGACCGTGAGATTATTCACCTGGGTGGAAAGCACAATAAGCCTGGGAGGGAAGCATAATCCTGAAAAAAGGTTAACCTTGGAGCTTTGTAAAAGAGATGGCTTGAGTGTGGTCGTACGGCCCACCGGCGGAAAGGAGCTTTTGCACGGACACGACCTTTGCTACAGCGTGATTTGGCCTCTCGATCGCTTCGGGGAGGCGATAGATTCTCGGCGGCTCATGGGCGGGATCAATGAAACACTCGTAGGCGTACTGGCCAGGTTCGGGATCAAAGCAGGCTGGCGGAAAGGCTTGAATCGGCGCGGGGTGAGTAAAGGGCCATGCTTCGCGCAGGTGGATAGAGGCGAGATAATGGTCGACGGCAAAAAGCTGATAGCGTCGGCGCAGAGAATATACGCCCGCGCCATACTTCAGCAGGGTTCCATGCCCCGTGGACACCCACGGATAAACCTGGG
>CAZDAH010000078.1:2478-5331 GCA_964503405.1 uncultured Ignavibacteria bacterium | reverse complement strand
AACCTGGCCGACTACCTGAGGGGGATCGACCGCGAATCGATGAGCCGGCAACTAAAATCCGGTTCCGCCGCTTTCTTCGAACTCGTGGATGAAACTTTTTCGGTCGGCGCGATTGTTGATGCCTTTAAAGAGGAATTCGAACTTGCCTTTGAAGCCGGGACGAGGTTAATTGAAAGATAAAAAAGATAAGAAGTTTGGCAGGATCAAACAGAAAGGATAAATGAGTCAATTCAGGGAGGTGATACGAAAGACAATTTGGAATTTTGATACGATTTTTTAACTTTTTTGTTCGCAGGAGTTCACCAATGAAAAGAATCACGCTCTTAACGATCCTAATGCTGGCTGTCTTGGTTGTTTTCGCCATGGCCGCCAACACCAGCAAGCCGAATGTCGGAATCGAGACGGCTCTCACCGGCCAGGAACCTCTCGAGGGTATTGCCATACCTTACACCCCGGGCATGACCACCGATTCGCCGGGCATAGTAGTCGGTACTACAGAATACGATTATCAGACCAACGGTTCCACCGGCAATAGGGCTGCTCTGGATACCCAGGGCGGCGTCCACTTCCTCTGGATGAAAGGAAGCGGCGGAAGTTTCCCCCCGTCCTCCAGATTGACCTACTTCAACTTCGTCGATAACGCCGGCAACTGGCTCGTGCCCGAACAGGGTCAGAGCATCTCGCAGGCCAACGGCGAGGGTTACGTGCAGCTCACCGTAACTTCCGACGATCTGGCCGCCGCCGCCTATCATAACGGCGTCGCCCCCTTCGTGACCTACGCTCAGGACAATTTTCCCGGGCTGGGTATCTTCTCCTACTTCGATCCCCCGGACATGCTCGCCCTTCGGTGCTATTGGCCGTATCTGGCCTTGGACAGAAACGACAATATCCATATCGTTTCTCAGGAAAACGTCGGCTCGGCCGGCGCTCCGCAGGCCATCGGATATACCAGGTCCAGCGACGGCGGCAACACCTGGTCAAATATCACCGCTGTCGACACCCTGATGACCATATCGCAGGTCCTGGCCAGCAGCCCGGTATCCGATAAAGTCTCGATCGTTTACACCAAGAGCCGCGATAACCTGGACCAGGTCCATAACAACGTGCTTTACATCGAATCAGAAGACGGCGTGACCTGGCCCTGGCGCAACGGCAAAGTCAACGTTACCCAGTACGGCGGGAACGAGACTTACTGGGCCTACACTGATTGCGCCGCCATTTACGACTACAACGACAACCTGAACATCATCTGGACCGCCTTTACGAGTCTCAACGACGAGCTTTTCTATCCGGTCGTGCTTTTCCATTACAGTACGGGATCACTGACGATCACCGAAATCGCGGCATGTTCCGAAGATTGGGATGAATCATGCCTCACCGGCGCCTGGAACCTCCCGATCTCCAAAATGTCGTTGGGGGTCAATGAACCTACTAACGCCATTTACGCTGTTTATACCAATTTCGATCTTGCGGATTGTTCGGCGGCCGGCTACACCAACGGCGATATCCACATGAATTACTCCGTCGACGGCGGAGCCAGCTGGAGCGGCGCAACCAATATGACCGATTCTCATACTCCCGGATGCGCCCCCGGCGATTGCGATTCCGATCATTGGTCGTCGCTTGCCGACAGGGTTGACGGTTATCTGCATATCATCTACGTCAACGATAAGGACGCCGGCGGGATACCGCAGACCGAGGGCTCTCTTACCGAAAGCCCCCTGCTGTATCTGGCCTACCCGAACCCGTTATCGTCGGTTGAGCAGAGCGATGAACTTCCCACCACCTTCACCCTCTCCCAGAATTACCCGAACCCGTTCAACGCCAAGACCAACATTACCTTCAATCTGGAAAACGCTTCCAATGTAGAGCTGTCCGTTTACGATATAACAGGAGCCAAGGACACCTCGCTGGTTAACAGCCGCATGGATGCCGGTCAGCATTCGATCAACTGGGATGCCAACGACGTCGCCTCCGGCGTGTACTACTACAGCTTGAAAACCAACGGCGAGGAATCGACTCGGAAGATGACTCTTCTGAAGTAAGCGATTGCGATTCATCGCGAATTCGAATCGGGGTTCAGCACGAACCCCGATTTTTTTTGTGGAAATCCCAGAATGTGTCAGGAAGGAGTCCGCAGGACGACATCCTGGTGCTCTTGGAACCGCCCCGTCATTCCCGACCCCGATCGGGAATCCAGAGCATACTCCATTCCGAATACCGTATCCGCGCAATTTATGGATTTCCATTGACATAATCGTATATGTTAATTTATTACCTTATATATAGATGAAATCGCCGCGTTTGACGCGAAAAGCTTGATATCAGAAGACGGAGGTCGATTTGCCATGAAGAGATTATTTGTCGCCATGCTCATAACAGCAATAGCATTACCGGCTTACGCCCAATTTTGCGATCCCCCCGGGGAAGTTGTCGGAATTACCAGTTACCCGGTGCAATCGTCGGGAATGGCGGTCAACAGGATCGCCTTTGACGAACTCGAGGGCGTGCACATCACCTGGATGTCGGGCGAATCGATATTCAACCGGGGTGTCAGCTACAATTTCCGCGACGAAACCGGGCAGTGGCTTTCACCCGACGGCATGCCTGTCAATCAGGTCAACGGCGCCGGCTACCCGACCCTGGCGCTGAACGCAAATAACGCGGCCGTCGTAACCTACCATAACACCGGCAATAACTATGTCAACCTGGCAGTCGACGCTTTTCGCGGCATGGGCATATTCGAATACTACGATCCGCCGGATCTGGCCCCCAGCGGCAACCACGCCTTCTGGCCGCAGGTGGCCGTCTCCGCCAACGGCGACATACATGTGCTCATGGTCGAGCATACGC
>CAZDAH010000078.1:1861-2468 GCA_964503405.1 uncultured Ignavibacteria bacterium | reverse complement strand
TTACACCCGCTCCACTGACGGCGGCGCCAGCTGGACCTCCCCCGAAACCGTGGCCGACGTGGCCCTGCTCAACGGCTGCATCATCGCGTCTGCCGACGGCAAAGTGGCCATTGTATTCCTCGATCCGGTTAGAATCGGCGAGTTCAGCCAGGACAGAAACGATGTCAGCTATTTTGTCTCCGAGGACGGCCGCACCTGGGATTTCGACAATCCGATCAACCTCACCGATTACGCCAATGACGATTTGGAGATCTACTGCCCCTGGGGAATCGACGCCGTTTTCGATAACGAAGGCAACCTGCACTTCACATGGGTGACCGGGCATATCGACGATGACGGCTATTTTCTCGACGAAACCTGCCAGCTCTGGCACTATTCCGAATCGACCGGCGCCCTGAGCCTGTTAGCCGAATCGACCGACGAAGTGCTCGATTGTGTCTACGGCGCGGTGACTTTGCCGATCTCCATGCCCAGCATTTCATTTGATGAGCTTACTGGTTTCGACGCTGTTTCAGTCATATACGTCGGGTATGACGAATCTGATGTGTCGTCGGAAGGTGAATGTGTGGGGGATTTGTACGGAGTTTTCGGCTATGAAAATGGAGAT
>CAZDAH010000078.1:0-1851 GCA_964503405.1 uncultured Ignavibacteria bacterium | reverse complement strand
GGCAGGGTCCCTTCAATCTTACCCAAACGCATTCGCCCGGCTGCGCTCCCGGAAGTTGTCAATCTGAGAATTTCGGCACAATTTCCGAAAAGATGGAATTCTCCGTGAATCTAACCTATGTAAAGCAGAAGCTTGGCGATATTCCTGATACTGTATACTATATGCCGATAGAGGTCGACACGCCTGAAGGCATCCACGATAGCGACCGCCTCCCCGGCTCATTTGCACTCCTCGGCAACTACCCCAATCCATTCAACAACCGCACCATGATCGAGTTCGAATTGGAAAGCCCCGCCGATCTCAAGATAGCCGTCTACGACATCACCGGAGCGCTGGTGCAGATCCTGCAGGACGGCCCTCTCGATACGGGGAGGCAATCTATCGCCTGGAACGCTGAGGATGTCGCCTCGGGGACTTATTTCTACAAACTCACCACCTCCGACGGCTCCCGGGTGCGCAGGATGACGCTATTGAAATAAAGTGTTAACTTTCCTCCTTGATATAGATAGGAGGAGGGAATTTATGAGGAATTTTCCAATTTGCATCGCCGCCATAACCGTCGCGTGTACCGTATCGAATTTGCGCGCCCAATGGTGGCCTGAGATCGCGGGAACAACGTATTACGAATACCAATCGAACGGTCCGATCGGCCGGAGAACGGCGCTGGACGATCGCGGCGGTGTGTATGTCATCTGGATGAAAAGTCTCTCTTAAGGTGGGCAGAGAAGTGTTCATTTCAATTACAGGGATTCGCTTGGCTACTGGTTAGTTCCTGGAGAGGGACAGCCCGTATCCTGGACAATCGGTTCGGGATACTGCCAAATTGATTTGTACCATGAGAACATAGCATTTGTCGCTTATCATCGTCAACTTCCCGATTCCAACATCGTCATCGCCTCGGATTCCATACCGGGTTACGGAATATTTCATTATAATTACCCGCCTTCGATGCTGGAATTATCGTGTTACTGGCCGTATTTTAGCCTCGATGTCGAAGACAAGATTCATGTAATAATGACCCAAAACCCGCCGAACGCGGGGGACCCCATGGTCGTCGGATATACTCGCTCGTCCGATTTGGGGGAGACCTGGACCGCACTGACCCCCGTCGACACTTTGACTACGATTTCCGCGATCATAGTCTCGAGCCGCGTCTCATCCAAAACAGCCATCGTCTATTGCCATCCGACTGATATTCAATCGCAAATCAAAAACGACATCTTTTTTATTGTATCTGCCAATGGCATCGACTGGGATTGGGAAAACGGTAAAAATAATGTCACCGAATACGGGCAGGGAGGGGACTCGCTGTTTTCCTATGCTGATCTCGACGCCATCTACGACTATAACGATAACCTGCATATACTTTGGAACGCCCAATGGTATTCGGGGGAAACATATCGACCTGAAACATTTCTGCTTCACTTCGGCAGCGACGCCGAAATAATTGCCGAGGTGAGCCAATCCGATTCGGCCTGGGATACCGGCTGTGAGATTGGAATCAAGAACCGTCCGATCTGCAAAATGTCGATGGCCATCCAGGAGGAAACGGGTGCTTTGTATGCCGTCTATACGGCGTTCAATCCCGACGATTGCTCAGCCGGAGGATATGCCAATGGCGAAATCTATATGCAGTACTCATTGGATAATGGATTGTCCTGGGCTCCAGCTATTAATATAACCGATTCTCCCAGCCCGGGATGTCAACCCGGCGACTGCGATTCCGACCACTGGGCTTCGGCTGCGAACAGGGTCGGTGAATATCTGCACATATCTTATGTCAATGATAAAGACGCCGGATCCAGCGTGCATCAGGAAGGTCAGTGGACGGAAAACCCCGTTATTTACGAA
>CAZDAH010000077.1:8752-14385 GCA_964503405.1 uncultured Ignavibacteria bacterium | reverse complement strand
CCAAAAAGGCTTCGGGAGTGTACTACTACAGCCTCTCGACGGACAACGAGATTTCGACAAAGAAAATGATTCTGCTGGAATAATCGGGTTTTCAGGGGATTCTCAGAAGGCCGGCTAAGCCCGGCCTTTTTTTATTATTAAGGCGGGAATAGAGCGGACGGTTATTTGTATATTATGGTGAGCGCCAGGCTCTTTTGGGCCGGAAAAAACTGGAGTTTCAATCCCGGCCGGTTGGCTTGACAAGGGCATAAAATTGGCTTGACTTTGCGGGTCAAAACTGGCAAATTCGAGGCGATGCCATCCGGAAACGCCCTCTCCGAGAGATGTTCCGGATTCGACCGCTACAGGAGGAAGGAACTGTAATTTGCTGAAGCTTTTGGTTGTAGAGCCATAAGATCGAAAAAATGAATTGTATAAATACCCTCATTTGTAGAATTTCCAGAAGGAGGATGGATGAAGTTATTTAGACGATTTACTCTCATCGCCGGATGCACGGTGTCCCTAATCCTGGCCTTGACCCTGACCCTGTCGGCAGGCACTGTCGGCAAGATAAGCGGGATTGTCAACGACGAAAAAGGCGAGGCAATTCCGGGCGTTACCATCAGAGTCGACGGGACGAATATGGGGGCTCCGGCCAGTTACGACGGTTCCTATGTCATTCAAAACATTCCGCCCGGTTCGTATACGTTGACCGCGCAGATCCTCGGCTACAACAAAATGACCATCCAGGAAGTCAAGGTCCAATCGGACATTACTACCGAGATCAATTTCAAACTGACCTCGGAAGCTGTCAAGGCCGAGGATATAGTAGTCATAGCCGAAACTGTGGAAATCGATAAATACGTGGCCAGCAATCAGATCAAAATGTCCAGCGAGGAATTGAGCACCAAGCCGATCACCGATATCGGCGACGTGCTTCGTCAAACCACCGGGTTCGTGCAGCAAAACGGCGTATTCCACGCCCGCGGCGGACGCGGTAATGAGATAGCCTACATGGTTGACGGTATCGAGATTAGGGATGTTCTGGGAGGAACGTCGCGTACGACCGGAGACGCGCTCAAGCAAAACCTCGATCTTTCGGCCACCGATATCGAAGAGCTTTCCGTGCTCAAAGGAAGCTTCGACGCGGAGAACGGCAGCGTGAACTCCGCCATTGTCAACGTTGTCCGCAAGGAGGGCTCCAACAAGACCACCACCGGACGAATAGAATTCCTGTCGGACGATCTCGGTTTTGGCGATCTCAACAAGTACTCGTTCAATTCGGATCGTCTGGAATGGAACCTGTCCGGGCCTGTGCCCGGCATCTCCGACCAGCTCTTTCCCGCTCTGGGGATGAAATGGCCGGGCGAGAAGATGTCGTATTTCATGAGTTTCGCCGTCGAAAAATCCAACGACTACCTCGATTACAATAATTACGATTCGCCGAATTCCAGAATAGACTACGGCTACGAGAAATTCCTGGGAATGAAGATCCCCCACAGGCGTTCGAACAAGTACTCCGCCAATGCCAAAGTCACCTGGAAAATGGATACCAACGCCAGATATAAAATGTCGTTTAACTACCTGAATACCTGGCAGAAATTCACCAACTTCGACTACATTTTTCTGTATGTGCCTCACAACGCCCACAAGATCACCGAATCCAAGGAAATGTTCGGCATGACTTTCACCTTCTCGCCGGACTTCCTGAAGAACACCTTCGGGGAACTCAAATTCAATCGCTATATACAGGAGTACGAACAAAAACCTGGCGGTCTGCTGCCGGGTGATTTCGTGCCCTTCGACAACTGGGAATCGTATATCGACGCCAATAGGAACGGTAAATGGGATGCCGCCGAGCCTTATATTGACACCAACGGCGACGGCTTTTTCGGCGAACCGTTCGAAGATCAAAATCTCAATGGTCAGCGCGATCCATCCGAAAGTTTCACCGATCTCAACGGCAACGGAATCTACGATCCCGATATCGGTGAACCATTCTCAGATCTTAACGGCAACGGCCGCTGGGATAAGGCCGAGTTGATCAACGATGACCATTACTTCTTCGATTACGATAATAACGGGGTTTTCAACAACCACGGCGATCCCTTTGATGATCTCAACGGCAACGGGGCCTGGGACAGCCGCGGAATCTGGGAACCTTACGAAGACGATAACGGAAACGGCACCTGGGATCCCGCCGAGCCGTTTGTCGATCAGGACGGCAACGGCTACTGGAATCCGGGCGAGAGTTTCACCGATTCCAACGGCAACGGCGTTTACGATTTCGCGGAAGTGTTTTACGATTATAACGAAAGCGGCGCCTGGGACGATTGGGAACCGTACGAGGACATTTTCGATAACGGCGTTTATGATCCCGGCGATTTCGCCTACCAGGACAGCCTCGACAGAGGAAACGGCGTCTACGACCCGCAGCTGCGCGACGTCATCAACGAAGACCGCGCGGAGCCGTATACCGACGGCGACGTCGTGCTGGGCGAGCCGTATATCGACGTTGACTTCAACGGTTTCTACAACACCCCGCCGGATATCTTCATAGGGGCCTGGGATTTGAACAACAACGGCCAGCACGACGGCCCCAACGATCCCTGGTCGGAGGGTGTACCTTACAGGGATTTGAACAATAACGGCCGCTACGACGCTCCGAACGGATCTTATGATTACGGCGAACCCTTCGTGGACGTGAATAACAATGGCCGTTTCGACGAGGCCGACGGATTCTTCGATCAGGGATTCGATCAATGGGCGGTCTATCAGAAAACCAGGACTGTGACCAATACTTTCCAGTTCGATCTCACCAGCCAGGTCAACAAACAGCACGAGATTAAATCTGGCATACAGTTAAAAGATATGACCCTGGAAATGGGCGACCTGAGATACCCCCATCTTCCATACGACGGTTTGGACGATGGCGGGCCATGGCCGGATCGAGGCGTCTTCCGCGATTTCTATACTCGTACTCCCAAGCAGGGCTCGTTTTATGTCCGCGATAACATGGAATACGGCGAAATGATCGCCAATATCGGCCTTCGCTACGATTTCTACATTCAAGCCAACGAGATTCAGTCGACCAACTATCAGGCCGAGAATCTCAACGATCAGGAGTTCCTGAGTTCATTGAACAAATTCTCGCCCAGGATCGCTTTCTCGTTCCCGGTCTCGGACAAAGCCAAGCTCTATTTCAACTACGGCCATTTCCACCAGCTTCCCGAATTCAACTACTTCTACCGCCGGCCGACCCAGGCGTCGAACGCGTTCGGAATCATCGGCAATCCCAACCTTGATTTCCAGAAGACGATTCAATACGAAGTCGGCCTTCAATACAAGGTATCTGACGGCTACATTCTGACCATCTCCGGATTCTACAAAGATTACTACGGATTGCTCAACTCCGTGAATATGGTTACCGGGCCTATTTCAACCGACGTTTACCAAAACGTGGATTACGCCCGCTCCAGAGGCATGGAATTCGAACTGGAGAAACGTTACGCTCACTTCTTCGCCGGCTCCATTGACTACGAATATACCTGGGCCTTCGGCAAGAATTCGTCGGAATCCGCCGACTACTTCAGACGGTTCTATCGACAGGAGATACCGGTTCAGGAATACCCGCTGGATTGGGATATCCGGCACCAGATCACTTTCACCGGCGATATCCGGGCCCAAAAAGGAAGAAACCCGAAATTCGGGATCTTCTCATTGCCCGATGATTGGTTCCTGAACTTCATCTGGCAATTCAAGACCGGACTGCCCTTCACCCCGGACAGCAGGTATCCCGGTCTCGTGCTTGTCGGTAGAGAGGAACCCCTGACCAACTCCAAGAGGATGCCTTATTTTTCGTCGCTCGACGTCAGGTTCGACAAAAACTTCCAGGTCTGGGAACTGAACTATACGTTCACGGTCAGGGTGAATAATATGTTTGACCGGAAGAACGTGGGAAGCGTATACGGCACGACTGGATTGCCTTATACCAACCAAAACAACAACGGCCAGATAATAACAGGCGTGCCTTATGATCAGAATCCGACATACTACGGCCCCGGACGTCAGCTCCAGGTCGGATTGAGCCTGAGCTTCTAATATTGCGACGGGGCCCGAAAGGGCCCCCGAGCTTGACCAATGAAAGCAGGGAGCCCAAAAAACCGCTTTTGAAAGAGAAAAATAATGAGTGTCCTTTTAACAATAGGAGACAAAAAATGAGGGAAAAAGCGATAGGGGTTATGTCCATTGTCGCGATATTGCTGATCTGCCTGTGGTTACCGTCCCACGCGGCCATGATGAGGGAGAGTACGGAGGGCCGAGGTTTCGCCAAACCCGCGGCCAATCCCAATTCCGAGATTCGCGTGCACGACGTCGGCAAGCTCTGGATGACAATCAGCAATTACGCGCAATTCGCCAATCCGGACGATTACGACGATCCGCGGGAAGGCTACTTCGGTTTGTCGCCGTCGTGCGAATACCCCGGAGGATCGAATCTCGAATATCTGTTCTCCGGATTCCTGTGGATCGGCGCGGTCAAGGATACTTTGATTGGCGGGCTTCCCGGCCTCGACACCCTGGTATCTATCGGCGGCGACGGCTGGCTCTCGATACAAAGCGACATGTGGCCCGATTTCCCGCCGGACGGCTTGATCAAGGTTCGTTCCACCCGGCCATCCGACGTCTACCCGTTCGGCGATACGATCGACGCCGTCTCGGAACAGGATTTTATCGCGGATTTCGACGACTTGAAGACCGATCCCGCTTATATCAACGTCGACCCGTACGACCAGAGCCCGCACATTCCGCTGGGGTTAAAGATTACCCAGAAAAGCTACGCCTGGAGCTATGAGTACGCGGAGGACTTCATCCTCTTTGACTACGATATAGTTAATTCCAGCGACAAGCCCATGAAGGAAGTCTGGCTGGGATTGTATATCGACGCTGACGTCTGGCATACGGAAGCGGAGAACCCATACGGAGCCGAGCAGGGAGCGCAGGACGATATCTGCGGATTTGTCGACAGCGTGGCCGCGTTCATATCTGACGCCGATACAACGAAAGTAGGTATCTTCACCGCTTATATCGCCGATAACGACGGTCAGGTTTACAACGGAGCGTTCGATACGTACCTGTCTCCGCGCGGCGTCTCCGGTGTCCGCGTGGTTCGCTCCCCCAACCCGCTGCTCGGTTACAGTTTCAACTGGTGGATCTCCAACACCGACGCCAACCTCGACTGGGGCCCGCAGCTGCTCTCGAACTTCATTGGGCCGTTCCCCAGCGGCGGCTACGGCACTCCCGGTCCCGATTGGTCCAAGTATTTCGTCATGTCCAACGGCGAGTTCGACTACGATCAGATAAGATGCAATCTTGACTGGACCGATGAAGGATGGCGGGAGGCTTCTTCGGAGGCACCCGACCTGGCCAACGGATACGATACCCGCTACCTCTTCTCCTTCGGGCCATTCGATGAGATAGCTCCCGGGGATACGCTGAAACTTACCACCGCCTACATCTGCGGCGAAAACCTGCATGCCGATCCCGACAATTACAGGTTGAACTTGCAGAACGGCACCGGCAACGAAGGCAGCGTCAACACCTATTACAACAACCTCGATTTTCAGGATTTCGCCCCCACTTCGCAATGGGACCAC
>CAZDAH010000077.1:5799-8742 GCA_964503405.1 uncultured Ignavibacteria bacterium | reverse complement strand
GGGAGTCGATACGGATACCAAAGACCGAATCGGCGGACCCGGCTGGTGGGTGGAGGGTACGCATTTCCTGTTAGTCGACGGGGATACGATCTGGATCAAGGGAGATGGGGTACCCGATTTCCGCGGCCCGCCTCCTCCTGCTTCCCCGTCGCTTACGATCGACACCGAGCCCGGCAAGGTCTCCCTGCGCTGGAACGGCTCCCGGACTCAGAATGACGTCGATATTTTCTCCGGGTTGACGGATTTTGAGGGATACCGTATCTATATGTCGAGCTCCGGCAGGCTGGGCGAATATACTCTGCTGGCCGATTTCGACATCATTGATTATGATTCCACTTATCTCGATTCCACTGCCACCCCGATAGTCTGGCGTCTTTGGGATCAGCCGCCACGTCCGTTGTCCGAATTCCCCCCCGGATTCGATCCTGATACAAGTCAATACTGGGTTCCGCACTCATGGAACGCGGGCCTCGATCGGATTGCAATCGACGATACTTTGTACTCATACATGATTGACGGCTTGTCGGAGACTACCGGCCTTTATTTCTCGGTGACGGCCTACGATTACGGTAATCCCGTCACCAAGCTCTCGCCGCTGGAATCGTCGCCCAACATCAACGCCAAGCGCGTTTATCCCATCGCCAGAGGCGGAATAATCGATAATATCGCCGTCTATCCCAATCCTTACAGGATCGACGGCGGCAACGAAGTATTCGAAAATCCCTATGGAGGCGCTTATACCGAATTCGAGCGCCGGATATTCTTCTCCGGGCTTCCCTCCAAGTGCACTATCAGGATTTTCACTCTGGACGGCGATCTTGTGCGCCAGATCGATCATACCGACGCCACCAGCATGGAAGCCCCGGGAATCAACTACTGGGATCTGATCAGCCGCAACACCCAGGCTGTGGTTTCCGGCGTCTACCTTTACTCCATTGAAGCGGAAAACGGCGACAACAAAATCGGGAAAATAGCGATAATCAAATAGACTCAGGAGGCGCTTGATGAAAAAAATTCTACTGTTAATTCCGCTGGCGGCTCTTCTGCTTTACCCGAGTTTGAGTTTCGGGCAGGCGAAGGTCGGCACGGCCGGAGCCCAATTCCTCGAGATCGGGGTATCGGCGCGGGCTATCGGGATGGGGGAGGCCTTCCTGGGCGTTTCCGACGATGCCTCGGTGCTCTACTACAATCCCGGGGCGCTTTCTACAATCACTCAGATTGAGGCGATCGTCACCCACGTGGATTATCCGGCCGATATCAATTACGAATTCGTTGGAGTGGTGATTCCCGCCCCCAGCCTGGCCAGCACTTTCGGCGTGTCGTTGTACTGGCTGGGCATGGACGAGATGAATGTGACCAACTATCAGAACCCGCATGGCAACGGCCAGACTTTCAGGGCCGGCGACATGGCCCTCGGGCTCTCCTACGGGGCCGGTCTGACCGACCGCTTCTCGCTGGGCATCACGGTCAAATATATCAATCAGAGAATCGAGAGGGCTCGCGCTATCGGATGGGCCTCGGATATCGGGCTTTACTACGATACCGGGTATCGGAATTTCAAAATCTGCATGGTTCTGGCCAATTTCGGCCCGGATATGAAATTCATCACCGAACCGTATCCTCTGCCCATCGATTTCCGATTCGGGACTTCGATCGACGTTATCAGTTCGGAAAATTCGCGCATGATTTTCGCGGCCCAGGGTTCCCATCCCAACGATAACCTCGAAAAATACAATTTCGGAATCGAGTACTGGTACAACGATATGTTCGCCCTGCGGACCGGCAAGAAGTTCAATTACGATTATTACGATGACAGCGAATTCGCCGGCGGCATGACTTTCGGAGCCGGACTCAGGCTGCCCGTGGGATTTTCCTCCGTTTCAACGGTCTCCATCGATTACGCTTACCAGGACATGGGCTGGCTGGATACTGTTAACCGATTCACCTTCGGCGTGAAGTTTTAAAGGGAGGGGAACACGAAAATGAATCAAAGGATCTTATTCCTGCTGCCGCTTTTCGGCGCCCTTCTCCTGACTGCCGCAATCTTCATCGGCTGCGAGCCGTTGCCGGTCGACGGCACAATCGTCGCGAACAAGGCGCCGACAGTTGAATGGGCGGTTGTCCCTCAGGACTCCATGCAGCACTCATCGAACCCGGAGCTTAAGTGGGTTGGCAAAGACACAGATGGCCAGTTCCTCTATTTGACATATGAGTATTGCGTTGTCCTGGAAGAAGACGCCGTTGCCAACGGCGGGGCCGAGGCTATGGTCGCCGATTTCCCGGACCAGTTCGAATGGACGTCGGTAGGGAACGCGACCGAAGCGGTGATCCCTCTCTACGCTTCGCAGGATACCTCGGTTTTTGTGGATCAGTTCGTCTTCATACGCTGTTACGATCCTGATCTGGCGTATTCGAACATAATTTACGTCTACCTCTCCCGCAATAATCATCCGCCGACCTGCTCTGTGGTCGTGCCCCCGGGGCCGCAATGGTGCATCCCGGATACCAATGATTTCTGGAGCGGCATTCATGTCAGCTGGAGTGGGAAGGACTCTCTCGACTATTCCGGAGCCCAGCCCGATTTTATCTGGGAAGCCAGGTGGTACGGGCCATTCGCCGATTCGGCGTCCGCCGATACAGTGGGATTCTATCGATACCTGGTAAACGCCAACGGTGAGCCCTTTGTCACCAGAAAGTCGTGGATACTCACCGATCTGGAAACCGGCTGGTGGCTGTTCTATGTGCGCAACTACGATGACGCATCAGTCGGCTCAATACCCGCTCTGGGGTACATCGAAGTTTACGAGCCGCAATGGGTCAGGCACGCGGACGAGGTAAAGGACGTCCTGTTCGTGAATTGCTCCACCTTCCAGCCAGTTCCGGGCAATTTCGGTTCGGCCTGGGCAGATTCCATTCGGGCTTTCTACGCAAATCTGATGGCTG
>CAZDAH010000077.1:651-5789 GCA_964503405.1 uncultured Ignavibacteria bacterium | reverse complement strand
GATGGCTGATGCCGGATTCACGGCCGAACAATGGGATTGGACCACTGATACCACACCTCCGAAATCGATGCTCTATAATTACAGGATGGTAATTGTCGACGATATCGACTGGAACGGCCCGCTCTTCAACGTCAACGATAACCCCGAAACCGTCCTGGCGCGCTACCTCGACATCGGTGGGAAGGTCTGGGTAATCGGACGATTCAGCTTCTCAAATGTCCCCGGCCAGGTGGACCCGGTCGGCTATCCTCATGATAATCATCCGCTGGCTTTTGCCTATTTGGATTTGTCGACGACGTTTTATCCGACTGGCGATTTTTCGTTCTCCGAATTCGTCGGCGCGAACGCGGTCGCGGGGACAGGATTGCCCTCGGTGAATATCGACACTCTTAAAGCCCAGGGCCTTTCCGGCAGTTTTTCCTTTGCTATTCCCAAGATAGACCGCATGGCTCGCGGGAACAACTCCGAAACCATTTATACTTTTGTCTCTGTCAATCCCGGAGCGCCGGATACATTCCATGGATTCCCTGTCGCCATCAGGAAGGATAACGGCATTTTTAAATCATCCTACTTTTCCTTTCACCTGTTCTTCCTGCCTTATGGCCAGGCCTCCTCGATCTTCAATAACATGATTTCATGGTACCTGGATTAGTAATCGAACGGAATAGGCAATTGAATTCTCCAGGGCGCCGCGACGGCGCCCTTTTTTATTTCAATCGATTCCGGAAAATAGATATATTGATCGGGTGGCCGAAATGGAGCAGTCATTTGAAAAATCGATCGCCGTCGCTGGGCACCTGGTTTTCGACGAGATAACTTTTCCGGACGGCAATTCCACTACCGCTTTCGGAGGCATCTCCTATAACCTCGCCGCTCTCGTCGCCAAAGTGAGCGTGGGTAAAGTATATGCCCTGTGCGAAATCGGCGCCGACCGGCGGATAGAATTCGACCGGGCATTCGGAGGCTGTCACGTTCTCGACACATCGTTGATCAAATCGACCGGGAAACCGAACGTGGTGAACCGGCTGGTCTACGATAACGCGGGACGTCGCCGGGAATGGAACTCCCGGGTCCCCGAGCCGCTTTCGCTGGAGAGAATACCCGGTTCAGCCGATGGTGTCCTGATCAATTTTATCTCCGGCGACGATTTCCGACTCGAGGAACTCGAGAGGTTCAGGCGTCAATACCGGGGGTTGATTTACATGGATTACCATGGCCTCTCGCTGGGTCGCTCCCCCGACGGCGGTCGTTATTACCGCAGGCACCCGCTATGGAGCGAGCATATCGCCGCCTGCGATATTTTGCAAATGAACATGGCGGAGCTTGAAAGCATATTCGAACAAAAGATCGGTATCGAATCGATCCCGTCCGCCTGCGATTCGATTCACGACTCAGGGCCGGGCACGATAATAATTACCATGGGAGAGCGCGGCGCCATACTCTCGCTTAATTCGGGCTCCAAATCGTATTTGATTCAGGGCCTTTCGCCGCCGGTGATAGTCGATCCTACAGGCTGCGGAGACACCCTGGCCGCTGTCGCTTTTCACGCGTATATAGTTGGCGATGACATTCTTGACGCCGTAGTCGAAGGATCCCGTTGGGCAGCCGCCAAGGCCGCCTTTTCCGGAATCCACGGATTTTCGGATATCGACCGGTTCCTGGCTCGAGTCCCCAAGCCTCCCGATCCCGTGCTATTTCGAGTCGCCTGATCAAGCTTGACAGAATCGCTCGATAGGGATACAATCGCTCAAGCGATAATGAAAAGGAGCGACCGATGAGATTTTTTAGGCTGACTATCACCGCTTTTATGTTGATTACGCTTTCCAGCAGCGCGTCTGCCCTGATGTTTGGGGTCCGGTTTTCCAACGTCAACGAGCCCCTGCCGCCGGTTATGAACGATTCTCAGCGGGGCGACAGATTCGGGGTATACGTCGGGCAGAACGAGAAAAATAACGATTTTCTGCTGGGGCTCGATTACGACAGCTATAAAAGCGAGCGCGCCGATTCCAGACTATATAACCGCCGGATAGTGGTCGATCTCGGCTATCGCTACCGTCTCGTCTCCCGAGACAAAATCCAGGGAACCAGCGTGCTGCCTTTTGTCTCGCTTCACTATTATCGCAGCTTCGGCAAGGTAAAAGCCGACGATTCGGTGTTATCGCCGCAAGACAGGGCATATTACAAAGACCTGCTTAGCGATCAGGGAGGATGGTTTTCAGCCGGGGCAGAATACTACTTTTCCCCGCTTTTCGCCATTGGATGCGAGGGGGGAGTGAGGTATTCTAAAGCCAAGTCCGACGCTTACGGCTACGATATCATGTTCTCGGAGTATAAAACCTTCGCCGCCATTCTCGTCACTTTCCGCATGTAACATATTGCCCGACCAGCGTTTAGCGTGATCGCTGTCGAAATAATCCTTGACACTCCACATAATTGTTAATTAATTACCTTATATAAAGAGGCGGAAGCGCGAGGAGGCTTTTATGCGCCCAATCATTTCTATTGCCGTGGTGACCATCTTCATGCTGCCCGCAAGCCATGCCCAGGTCGATACCCTGCAGCTGGTGGAGATCGGCAACATCGAAGCGCCGTCGGAAATCAGCGAGCTTTATGTCGAGGATCTCGACAGCGACAGCCTGAAGGAAATCATCCTCACGACAGTGAACAACGTGCATATCTACAACGGCATAACTTACGAGCCGATCTGGACCAGCCCGCAGATCGATCCTCCCCGCGATCTGAACTTCGCCGACATCAATCTCGATGGCTTCATTGATTTCTCGGTCAAGGACACGACCAACATACGCCTGTTCGATCCCCACAACGATTCGGTAATCTGGACCAGCCCGGAGCTGGACAGCACATTCAAATGCTATACGATCGGGGACAGGAATAACGATAATATGGTAGATCTTGGGCTTGTTAATCTATCACATACCGATATACCGGATACTGCGACATATTGCATAAGGCTATATGAATCTCAAAACTTTACGCTCGCTGATTCCTTTTTTATTAACTTGCTGCGGGCAGTTGAAGACCCCGCCAATTTCAGCAAGAATTACCCGATCGCGATTTATTTTGAAAAGTTGAGAAACGATTCAGGAATCGTAAATACCATCATGTTAGCAACTCGGTATAGAAGCTATAGCGATGGTTGGCCAAGCTATTTTGGAAATAATGGCTATATCTATCTCTATAATTCTGTCAATTTTAATCTTATTATTGACGGCGTGTCCGGAATACTCTCAAGATATATGCTTTATGAGAATGACGATATGAACAGAGTGTTATATTGTGCGGGTATATTTAGTGCAGGAATGGGCGATCCCTATCCGACCTCCCAAGGGGGGTTCAGATTAAGCATGTTCTCTATCGACACTTTTGAAGTAATTCTGGAATATGATAACTATTACCCCGGCGCGTTCTACTGCCTTTTGGGTGAAATATTGGCTGGCCGCGAAGGCCCCGAATTTTATTTCTGGCACTCATTTGAGAATTCTATCATTCGATTCGCCGGTTATTCGGTATTGGACAGAGAGTTCCTCTGGCTCAATGATTATCCTCAGGGGTTTGCAATGTTATCACGGGATACGTTTATTGATTATAATATATTTTCCTCTCCCGAGATTGCGTTAAGGCATGATTCAAGTGTATTAAGCTTTTTCAATACCCAAAGCGGTAATTGTGACGCAGTTGTTTTGCATACAAATATTCGTCCTATAATTTACGATTTGAATGCAGATGGGAATACTGAGTTGATTAAAATCAATGGTGTCGAAATAATAGTCTATCGGTTAAGTGATCCTACGGCTGTTGGTGATAATGATTATTGGATTAGGAGCGGATTAATCACATCTAACTACCCCAATCCCTTCAACTCCTCGACAACTATCCAATACGGCCTGCCCGAAGCAGGGGAGGTCAGGATCGAGATCTTCGACCTGCTCGGCCGCGAAGTCCAAACGCTGGTCAAGGGCAAGCAGGATGCCGGCATATACTCTATTACCTGGGACGCCGGCGATCAGGCTTCGGGCGTCTATTTCTACAGAATCACGGCTGGAGAATTCGTTCAGACAAGGCGGATGGTGCTGGTGAAATGATCTCTGTGCTCTCTCTTGCCTGGCTGAAACTGCCGCGGCGGGATTTGATCTCATAGAGTATTGTTGTCCCGATGGAGCGAAACGGCGGCAGCCTGTCTAAAATATTCGAAATCAAAACGTCTATCTTCGAATTTTTGAAAATCCTGAATGGCGGAAGCCGAAAAGACAATATCGTCCAGCTGTTGACTTCGTAGTGCGCGTCGAATACCTCGTTGATCGTCGCGATATCGAGCTGCTCCTCGTCGGGCGTAAAACAGCCTATCATCTTCTTAAGCACTTGCTTTCCTATCAGCCTCATGCTCATACGTCGAAGATGATAATAAACAAAATTCAGGCTTTTCTTATTGGGCTCGCAGATGAATATTCGTCCCCCCGGTTTGAGAACCCTGGCCGCTTCCCGCAGAGCCAGGCGCTGATCCTGCAGATGATGAAGAATCCCCACATATATGAGAAAATCGATGGAGCCATCGTAGAACTGCTCCAGGTTCTGCGCGTCGCAAAGCACGAGTATCGACGGCGGCGGGTTTTTCTGCAGCAGGTTCCAGTTGATGTCGGTCAGTATCATAGTGTTGTTTTGATTGAAACGGTGAGCGTGCTCGCTGATGCCGCAGCCCAGCTCGAGAATTGTCGCGCCCTTAAGCTCGATCGACGACATATATTCGTCGACCTCTTTTTTGATGCGCCTTGTATAGGGACGAGCCATTAGCTCTTCGAAAGCACCGAAATCGTCGAAGGCCTCGATCTCGTTTTTCAGACGATCCGGGTCGGTGGACAAGCTGACGAGCTTCGGCTCTCCGACCTTGGCTTCAATCATCGACGACTCCCCCTGGAGAAACAGAAGTTCATTGTTAAGTTATCGGTGAACGCGAAGAAATATTAACAGCCCTTTGAATGAGAAAATGCGTGTTGCCTTCGCCATCCCGAGCCCGTGACTGCCTCGAAAAATCACCTTGCGCAAAAATCGACTGTATCGTTAATTGGACGCCATAATGACCGATACTCCCCGCGATTAGGGTCGAGTTTTCTACAGATTTT
>CAZDAH010000077.1:0-641 GCA_964503405.1 uncultured Ignavibacteria bacterium | reverse complement strand
GATTCGTAATCAGCAGGTCGACGGTTCAACCCCGCCCGGTGGCTGTTTCTTGAAGCTCTTGTCGCTCTCATTATGACTAAATCAAGATGCCTTTACAGGGCATTATGTTAAGAATTCTTTGCATTTCTTGCGCATTCCTCTGTTTTCGCCATAGAATTGTTGACAAGATCTCCATTCCTGGTATATTTATTAGGTCAACTAGATCACTTCTCTGTAATGGAGTCGCTTCTTAAAAAATCGACCGAATGTCACCGACGAATCGTAGACGGACCCTGATGTCCAAACTCCTCTTAAAGTAAAAAAACTGAATAATATTCATCAATCGTTTCAACTAAACAGCTAAAGGAGAAAGAGCAATGCAGAAGGCAGTACTGACAATCCTTGCGTCCTTGTTTCTTTCGACCCTGCCTCTTCAGGCGGGCGTCCTGCAGCCGCCGCTGGACAAAATCCTCGCCGAATCCGATGCCGGCGAGTTCATACCCGTGGTGCTGGTGATGTCCGACATGGTCGATAACGAGAAACTGGATCTCGATCTTAAGGCAAGAAGAACGACTTTTGCCGAAAGACATTATGAGGTCATCAACGCGTTAATGGCAAAGGCGACCGACACCCAAAGGCCGATCATCGACCGTTTGGAAAGA
>CAZDAH010000076.1:6165-14568 GCA_964503405.1 uncultured Ignavibacteria bacterium | reverse complement strand
GCTCGACGCGGCCCTGGCGCGGGTCGTTGTGTCGTCCTACCTGATAGGCGTCAAGAAACCGGGCATATATACTGTTATTCCGGCCATATTCATGCTGGTTACCACAATAGCGGCGTTGGTTTTCCAGACGTTCGGGTTTTTCGAGTCGGGGAATTATCTTCTTGGGACTGTTTCATTCATACTTGTGGCGCTGGCCGCCTATATCGCAATGGAGGCCAGAGATATATTGCTGATGCTCAAGAATAAACGTCCGCCGATTCCCGATATTCATCCCGCCTGGCTCGATTCCTCGAATTGACCGCCCCTCATGGGCCGAGAATTCGTAAGAATGAACAGCGCCAGTATTATGTAAACTCGCGTTCTTTAAAGCTTCTTCATATTTGTTCGAAAAGATAGATGGTGGTTTGAAAACCATGGCTTATAAGGGGAAGGAGGATTACCGGCTATAATTAAAGCGATTATTGACGATATTAAAGAAGGGATGAAATTAAACGGGATACGCAAGCGAATTATGTCCAAAGATTTGACACCACAATTTCAGTTTGAGTCGACGCACAAAATCAGTATCGCATCGGAGTTGAAAAAATTCTCGGCCCCGAAGACGGATTTCAAGATAGGCGATACCGAGGAGTTCGCGTTGGGCCGCGATGATCTGCGCGTGTTATACGAAGTTTCTCGAGTGGTCAACTCGTCGCTGATCCTCGACGAGATATTGATAATCGTAATGAAAAAAGCCATCGAGCTCCTCAAGGCGGAGAGAGGGTTTCTGATGCTCCTTGACGCCAACGGCGATTTACAGTTCAAGACGGCGCATAATATCAACAAGAGCGAACTTAAGAAAAGCGATCTTCAGATCTCTTCGTCGATCGCCGCGGGGGTGGTAAAAAAGGGACAATCCATCTATACCTCCGACGCCATGAGCGACACCCGGTTTTCCCAGAAACAATCGGTACTGGAAATGAACATCCGTTCGGCCATGTGCGTGCCGTTGAGAATAAAAGACCAGATAATCGGCGTTGTATACCTGGACAATTCGGCGGGCGCCAATCTTTTCTTGAAATCGGATTTGCATCTTTTCGAATTGTTCGCCGACCAGGCCGCCCTGGCCATACACAACGCCCAGTTGTATTCCGACGTTTACGATCTGCAGAGGCTGCAGGAAGGGATCCTGGAGAAAACCCCGGTGGGTATCCTGGTGCTTGCCGAGAACGGCAATACGGTCTCATTCAACAAGGCCGCCTCCACGCTTCTTAAGAAAGCCAGCCTGCTGCCGTCGAGCGAGAACGAGGAACTGCTGGGCCGCAATTTTCTTGAGCTGCTGCCGCCGTCGGAAAATGAGTTCTTCAAGCAGAACATCGCCAAATCGTCGATAAAATCGATCGAGATTCTCTCCCGCAGACTGAAGACTCAGTCCGAGGACATAGTATTCCGCTACAGGTTCTCTCCCTTTCAGCACGTGGTGGAGAAACTCAACGGCAGAATAATAGTGATCGAGGATATTACGGAGAAGATTTTGCTGGAGCAGTACCTGATGCTCTCGGAGAAGATGGCTGCCAAAGGGGAGATGGCCGCGGCCATCGGACATGAGTTAAACAACTACCTGACATCGATATCGACCAACGCGCAATTGCTGGAGAGAGTGATTGAAAAAGGTCAGAATGAAAAGATCCCGGTCAAGGTAGCGGCGATTCTCGACGGAATCGACAAGATGAAAAGGTTTACCAACGGACTGATGGATTACTCGGCTCTGGAAGCGCAAAAGTCGCCCCAGGACATTCTTTCGATAATCGATGAGGTCGTGTTCTTCATAAAACCGCTGGAGAAGTTCAGGCGAATCAAGATCGAAACGAAAATTCCCGCGAACGCGCCTCTCGTATCGGTCGACGTCGGTCAAATCAATCAGGTGTTGCTGAACCTGTTGATGAATGCGTCAGAGGCGATAGTCGAGGCGGATATTCGCAGCGGTAAGATAACCCTTGCTGTCGAAATCGACAATAAACTCCTCTATATTCGAATTTCGGACAACGGTCCCGGAATATCCGACGAGACATTTTCCAATCTGTTCAAACCGCATATAACTACGAAGAAATCCGGTCATGGTCTTGGGCTTTCCACCAGCCTGCGCATCATGAAGAACCATGGCGGCGACATTACCGCGGCCAACAACAAATCGGGAGGCGCCACGTTCACGGTGACCCTCCCTCTGGGGTAAGATGATGGATGATCGCCTGGTTTCGGGGCGATACTCGATAAAAGAGCTAATCGGCGAAGGCGGAATAGCCAGAATTTACCGCGCGGTCGACATATCAAGCGGCGAAGATGCAGCCATAAAAGAAATCAAGCAGCCCGATCAAACCATCGCCAGATCATTCGAAAGAGAATTCCTGTTTGCCTCTTTGAATCGACATCCCGCCCTTATGGCCCCGCTTTCTTATCTCACCGAAAACGATATCGTTATGATCGCCTGGCCCTATATTCGAGGAGCGGATCTGCGCACGGTTCAGGCCGCGGCGAAATCCGACCAGGACAGGATAGCGCGTATAATAGTTTCGATACTCGAATGCGCCGCTTTCATTCATCACAGCGGTCATGTTTACAATGATTTTAAGCCTGATAATATTATTCTCCCGGACAATCCGGGCGATGAAAGCGGCGGAGGACTTCCGTTGAAGTTGATCGATTATAACCTCGTATCCGTCAAAGGCGAATCAGCAAGCAAGCGGGGGACTATAAACTACATCGCTCCCGAGATTTTCTCGGGCGTATCGCCGGCCCAGATTTCGGATATTTATTCATTGGGGGTGTTGTTTTATGAGATGCTGACAGGTCGTCTTCCATTCGCCAATGACGACAACGATCTGTTAATAAAGAAAATTACCGAGAATGGGGCCATCGATTTTAGCGAAGTTCCGGACAGATTCAAGGCAGGCTTGGAGTCGATGCTGCATCGACGGCCCGAGTCGCGTCCGCGCGATTCCCGAGAAGCGGCGAAGTCTCTGGGACTGGGCGGAAGTTTCTATGATTTGTACCGTCTGATAATAGACTACTACCTTTCGTCCGGCCCCACGGCATTCCACGCGGAACTCTCGGAGAATTTCGAAGATTACCTCGGGGGAATGTCATGGAAGGTCTTTTGGATAAAAGCGCTGAACCATAACGGCGCGGCCATGAACTTCCTTGAGGCCAGATACGGTTTGAGGGGATTTAGAATCAGGCGGATATTGTCAGGCGCAGACAAGCGGTTTATCGGGAATGTCCTGGATGACGCGGCCGCGCAGTTGAATGATAATCCCGACAACAAAACCATGCTTCTTATCGACGACGTCGACACTCTCGATTCCCGGTTCCTGGCCAGGTTGAGGACTATGTCCGGTCCCAGGAACGGGCTGGCCGTAGCGATAGGGGCGTCGCGTTGGTCCGAGCCTCCCATACCGGCGTCAGTATTCGACCCGCTGCAGAATACCACCAGGAAGGGGGCGACGGAGACGGCGTTGAAAGCGATCCTCAAGAAAGAGACGACCGATTTCGGGTTTGCCGACCTTGCCCGATATACCTGCGGAGATCCGCCGCTGGTCCATGCACACCTGAAACAAGCCGTCCTGAATTCGGGACTCGACCTTCTCGCGGAGGATATCCACGAGGATCTATCAGTGGACGCCCTGCCGGGGGAGGTTCTCGAATCGGCAATGGGATCTATCGTGGGGAAACTCTCCAGGGGGCGGCAGAGTATTTTGCAAAAACTCTCCGCCTGGGGCGATTCAATCCCCATGTTGATACTGGGCGCTCTTCACGACGCTGAGCAGCGCGAAATCGACGCGCTTCTCAAATCGGGCCACCTGGTCGCCGGCAAGGATGCCGTCGCGTTCTCGTCGGGAGACGCCAGGGACTATATTTACTTTGGATTAAGCGACGCCGCAAAGACGCAGCACCATCGTTTCTGGGCCGAGGCTGTGGATGATCGAATGGCCGACAGCGATGGCCACCAGGAGTATTCCGCGTTTCATTGGGGAGAGTCCGACGACGCGGAGAAAGGCTTCAATTCAAACCTCCGGGCAGCCTCCGAGCTGCTTGCCCAGGGCGAATTATCGCGGGCGGCCAAATACGGCGAGAAAGCGCAACTGCTGGCCGCGCGCGCAGGCGGCCACAGGACAGGGGTGGCCGCGGTCTGCGCTTCAATATATAAAGAAGCGGGCGACTACAAATCGGCACGCCGTAACTACTTGGAGCTCTTAAGACTGCTGAAAGTGTCGGGAGAAAAGACCCTGGAGGCGAAAACGTATAAGGATCTGGGAGATCTATACAGATCGATCAAGAAAATCAAGAAGGCGGTTTACTATACCAGCGAAGCCCTCCAGCTTTATGAGCAGCTTGGCGATCAGCAGGGAATCGCCGACTGCAACAACAATATCGGGCTGACCTATTGGATCGACGAGCAATTCGATAGCGCTCTGGAATCGTTCCAGAGAGCATTCGACGCGAATATGAATTTGAACAATCATCGAGAACTGGCCAAGATCCAGTCCAACAGGGCGATCATCAAGGACATAACCGGCAAGACCAGAGAGGTCGCCGGGTTCTTTCTCGAAGCCAGAGATCACGCCGCCGAGGCCAACGATCCTCGCATGCTGGCTCTGATATCCAATAATCTCGGATATTTTTATATAAGGCAGGGCGAATATGATAAGGCTGTCAAATATCTCCAGGAAGCCGTCTCAGCGTCGGAGAAGATAGGCTACTCGGAGGGCGTCATCAACGCCTTATCGAACCTGGGATTATGCCATTTGAGATCGGGTGATCTTTTCACCGCCGTGGATAATAACCAGAAAGCCCTGGAGACTGCCGAAGCGCTGGGCAGCCGTCATTTGGCGGCGTCAGCCGAACTTTACCTGACCGAGGCCTGTATACTCATGGGCAATTTTCAACTGGCGGATAGCGTGCTGCAGTCTATCGAATCGGGAAAAGCCTTTGCCGAGGATAAATCGCTGAAGCCGCAGGTAGATCTGTTGCGATCGAGGCTGTATTTGGCTGTCGGTTTGCGCGATAAGGCCGCGGGCGCCGCCGAATCGGTTTCCAAAGAAGCGGATTCGATCGGCGACGAGAGGCTCAGGTTGGAAGCCCTGCTTTATCAGGCCAGGGCCGATTCGAATCGTAATAAGCGAAAGGCCGTGTCGCAATTGGCAGAAGTGGTCGATACTACTTCGAGACTTGGGCACGGCGACCTGATGACGTCTGCGGGAATCTCTCTCGCGGAAATTTACCTTTCGGATAATGACCTGTTCAATTCGGAAAGCTGGCTGGAAAGGGCAGACTCCGCGCCCAATCCCTCGCGTGAAAGCATGATCAGAATGAGAATCCTGGAATCGGAAATCAACAGGGCTCGGAAAAAATACGACGACGGGTTGAAAATACTTTTCGAGGGTGAAAGCACGGCCGCTGTTTCCGGCTATGTCCCGCTGGCCCTGCAATCGTCGGTGGTCGCAGCCGGGATATTCCTCGAGTGCCGCAAGTTGTCCAGGGCCGGCCAAACGCTGGAAAGAGCTGTCTCCTACAGGTCGAGATTGCATTCGGCGCTTCCGCAGTACGCGTCGCCCGCGACCATGGAGACGCTTCCATATATAAATCGCATCAGGGAAATCGCGGAGGCGATCAAGAAGAAGGAATTCCTGAGAGTGTAAAAAAAAAGGGCCGCCGAAGCGGCCCGATGTCTCAACTAAGGAATCAGGAACCAGCCCCGATATAGCCGCCCGGGGCTATCCTTTCCTCGAGTTCCTCGACGACAAGGATTAATTCTTGCATTAGCCCTGCCTCCTTCCGGAGAAGTTGCGGATTATACCCTGCACAGATCCACTCGAGGCAATCTCCGGGTTAATTGCCCCATCGGACCACTAATTGTTCTAAAATGAAACAATTATCATTCATTATGTCAAGTACTAAATGCAAGATTCTACAAAAAAGATGAAAACGGTTTCCCAAGGCATTTTGGGTGGGCGACGAAAATAACTTCCTGCGGAATAAGCAAATACCTTCATAATTAAGTGAAATAGTGCGCATTTCCGGTAACATAATTATGTCAACTGCAGTTGCTATAAATATTTATGACTTTTGGGGTTACAAAGGCACCCAGGCGTCCGTCCGGATTCGAAATTCATTCGTTTTGCTGCTTTTTGCAAATGCCTGGGATAATGGCCGAAGGGATCTTGCTGGAGGCGAATTATGTAATGAATAGTTGACTTAGCGATTTCACCGCTGGGGCGTATAGTTTTGAATGATCGACTTGATTTCGCCGGAATAGCTGCCAGAAATACGGCGACTCTCGGATGGCAAACTGAAAGACTAGGCGGGAAGGCTCGGACCCTTTAATAAATTTTTGAAAAAATCCTTGACAGATTATGAAGGAATCATATATTTTACTGTGCCCGAGGTAATTCCGCGTAAGCTTCGTGGTGCTAAGTGATGCTTCGCTTCAATGGCCAAGATTGGGTGGACTAATTACAACAGATCGTTAAGAGCGTTACAACAAGGAGAAGGGTCTTTTCTTCGACCTTGGAAGGACAGCTTTTATGATTGTTATGCCAGGTTATTCTTCCGAAGAAACCGCTGGTTGGCGTTTTAGGGTATTGTCAAGAAGAGCGAACTACTGCGATAAAATCGAGTTTCAGTCCCCAGGTAATGAGTTAATCTCCAAAGTAGATGGGAGAAAGGCATTTGTATGATTAGAGGCGCTGCTACCTTTGTTCTGCTGTTATTTTTGACATCGGCAGGCTCCGCGCAGGAATATTGCGAGCCGGACGCGGAAGGTCATTTTCCCCCCGAGGCCGACGTCACGCTGACCATAGGTTCACCGTGCGACTCCACTGAAATTCTCTCAATTCCTGTTTATCTTGAAAACCCCTGCCCCGTCGGAGGTTTTGAGGTGCGAATCGTTCTGACCGACATGAGTCAGGGTGTCTTTTTCGACTCCTCTAATCCCGACGTAGTCGATACGATCGGGAGCCGAAACTCCGGCTGGGGCTTCTTCAGCGTTAATGTCAATAACCCGTCCACCGTCACCATCGTGGCCGTCGGTCCGGGAGGCCAGCAGCCGGTTCTTCCGCCCGGCGACGGTCTCATCTTCACGGTGCATCCGAGTACGACCGGCCAGGTGAATAACTGCCAATTAGTGCGTTTCGGGGCTATCGACCATGTATTCGACGAGACCGGATACAACGAGTACGGTCGCGAGCATGTCCAGGGTTCTCTCTGCGTGGGCTGCGAGCCATCGTGGGTGAGAGGCGACGCCAACCGTTCCGGCGCTCTTAATATCGCCGACGTTGTAGCCTTGTTCGGCCACTTGCAGGGGATCGAGAGGCTCTGTTTCGGCGGCTGCATCTGCACCGGCGATTTCAACAACAACGGTGTTATCAACATCGCCGACGTTATCCAGATGTTCGCTTTTTTGCAGGGGCTGGCCGATCCGCCCGATCCCTGCAATTGATTCGAAAGTGATAGTTTGAAAATAGAAAAGAATACCTGATTTCTTTGTGAAGGGGGTGAGAGCCTAGAGAAGAGAGAGACTATCAAAGAGGGGTAATCGACGTTTGCTTGGAAAGGGAATTCCATTTTAGGCAAACGAGGCGTTAGTGTTAACGTCTAAAAACGAATACTTGATGATTATTTAAGGAGTAAAACATGAGAAAATTGTTGCTGCTGGCTTTGGCTGTCGCATTAACTTTCAGCCTGGCTTCGGCTCAAAACGGTAAGTTCGTTTTTGGCCCGCTCGTCGGCGACGATGCTGGTGAGATAATCGCAACTAACGGGTCCCAGATTTCGGTTCCCGTCTATGTGCGTACCTCGCCCGGCATCAATATCGTCGGCATTCACTGGCCCGTCGCATCCAACAATGTTTACGTGGCCACCCGTGACGGCATTGACTTCGGTTTTTCTCCGTTTGTCGATCTGGGTGATGGATGCGACTGGCAGTCGATGACCGTTCTGCCGCCGACAAATGATGGCGCATTCTCCAACCAGGGCCTTCTCGGAGTAAAGGATTTCCCCAGACCTCCGACGCCCAATTGCGGAATCAATACCGATGGTGAATACTGGCTTGTTGCCGAGTACATCATGACCACCACCGAGGGCAACGAATTCGATATTCCGAATTGCGACGCTTTCCAGGCCGGTATCGATCCCATTAACGGCGGATTTGTCTGGGCTAATTACCCGGCGGAAGAGCTGCCTCCTTCTTCGTTCGACTACAGTTTCGCCTGCCTGACCTTTACCAGCAATACCGACCCGGTGTGGACAGAGTACCCGACCGAAGGTTGCGGTGACGCCGGTTTCGAAAGCTGCTTCCATCTGGCCGGCACCGATGCCAACACCGATAACGATCTGCATATCGTGCAGCCCGGCGGCCCCGGCCCCTAC
>CAZDAH010000076.1:0-6155 GCA_964503405.1 uncultured Ignavibacteria bacterium | reverse complement strand
ACCGCCACGTTGAGCAGCTCTTCGGGGTCGCGGACGTTGAAGAGGAAGTCGGCGGTCCCGGCGGTTTCACTTCCGGTAACTGGTGCGGCACTCTTGCTGCCGGCAATTACCTGCTCACCTTCGAGCTGCGTGACAACTCCGGCGGTACCATTCCTATTGACGTTCCGCTCACGGTTGGCGAAATCTCCATGGACATTGCCCACGTTTCCAGCTTCCCCGGCGGTAACGTTTCCGTTCCGCTGGCTCTGCATTCCTGCGCTTTCGAGATGGGCGGTATGGAGTTGTTTGTCGGATGGGATCCCACGGCCTTAACCCTGACTGGAGTTACTCCCACCGGCCGTATCGACGACGGTCACGAGTATTTCCACGTCAACTTCAGCGACCCCTGCCAAGAGTGTCCTGATGATGACGCCGCCAGGATTACCTGGATTTCCGACATCAACAACGGCGTTCCGCACGCTCCGGCTTATCCGGGCGCCGATCACATCATCATGCTGAATTTAGCAGTTGCCTCCGACCTGCCCTGGGGCATGGTCATTCCGGTCAACTTCCAGATTCCGCATTACTCGGATAACACGGTATCGGATGAGAGCGGTTATGTCTGGTTCCGTCCGGCTCTGTCCAATGGATCAGTCGAAGTCATCGATCCGTCGGCCTACAAGGGCGACCCCAACATGAACGGCGCCTTCTACGAAGTTGGTGACGCGGTGTTGGTGGCCCGTCGTCTGATCTCGGGCTATATCGTATGGTCCGAGAACGGCACCGGCGACGATGGCATCCAGGAAGCTTCCGGCGATTTGAACAACAATGGTACTGTTGACGTGGCCGATCTGATTCGGTTCATCAACATCATCAACGGCACCATCAATCCTCCGAAGCTGGATCCTGCCGACGCTTATGCTGAGGTCAGCGTCTCTTCGGTTATCGGCGACAATATCGAGGTTACCATCAATTCCGGCCTGGATATCGGCGGCGTGCTCCTTTCGATCGACCATTCCGGCGTCGAAATCGGCACCCCAGTAGCCAATGGCATGGATTTCCTCGCGGTTGACAACGACGGCGTGCTCAACATGGTCGTTTACTCGCTCGCGGGCAATTCACTGCCGGCCGGCAACTCGACAGTCATCAATATACCGGTGATTTCGAACGACAACGGTTCGGTTGAGATTCTCGAGGCTTCCTCCGCCGACTCTTATGGACGTCTGCTGGAGACCACCGCCTCGGTGATCACTCCTCTGCCGACCGATTACTCGGTCGCTCAGAACTACCCGAACCCCTTCAACGCCAAGACCATGATCAGCTTCGATCTGCCTTCGGCCAATGACGTCAATATCGGTATCTACAGCGTCACCGGCCAGCTGGTCGAGACGATCTCCGGGCGTTACGAAGCCGGTTCGCATTCGATCACGTGGGATGCGTCCAACGTGGCTTCCGGTGTTTACTTCTACAAAGTAGCCGCTGGCAGCTTCTCGCAGACCATGAAGATGACCTTGCTGAAGTAATTCGGCGACGATTCTTCGAATCCACGGGATAAGAGAGGGTTTTCCCTCTCTTATCCCAAACTAAAATCCAAGCTTAGAGAGGGGGTGGTTGTGGACGTTAGAATGCAAATGATTTGTTTTTTTTTGCAGGAGTAGTTCGTGATTTGTAATTTTTTGTTTGAATCAACCGCTTGCGGCCGCTGTTTTGTTCGCCCTAACAACATAAAAAACGAATATATGACCACGGAAAAGCCATGAATTATAGCAACTTATATATCGATAACCTTTTGATAATGAAAAAGTTATGCAGACTAAGGCATATAATTTGCTAAATAATGTCTGCGGTGAAGTATGGAGAGTTCGTATGTCTAATTTACTTGCAAAAGGGGGATTAGTGAAAGCGGCATTCAGATTTCTTTTGTTGACTGCGTTTTGCCTCTCAGGCACGGTCATGGCTCAATCGCCCGATAGTTTCACGGTCTCCGACGAAAACGTCCCACCCGGAGGAATGGCCACGATTTCCGTGTACCTGCAGAATACCCAGTTCTCGGTCGGCGGGTTTTCGGCCAGGCTGATACTCGTCGATTCCACGATTGCCACCATTATCGGGGTTGATCGAGGTGAGGGGGTCGAAGAGTTCGAGTATTTCGACCAGGCCATCTCAGCCGGCACATGCAGGATTATCGGGCTGGCCAACGTGCCCGGAGGCAACGACCCGCTGCCTTTGAGCATAGGATTTCACGAGATCGCCAGGATTTATGTCCAGATCGCCGAGGACGCTCCATGGGGGGCAATCGACACGATATTCTTTGCCGACGATGAATTGCCGCCGGAGCGCGATAATTCCATCTCCGATTCGACGGGGTATATAAACGAGATTCCGACAATGGTTCCCGGCATGATCCTGCTGGATATATTTCAGGGGAACGACGATTCCGCGATCGGAACTCCGAGGAATATAAAGCTTTCACAAAATTACCCCAATCCCTTTAACGCCAACACCTTGATTTCATTCGAGCTGTCCGATAGAGCCTCGGACGTTTCTTTAGGAATCTACGATCTTGTGGGAAGGCTTGTGAGATCATTTAGCCTGAGAGATATCTCCGCCGGACAATACAGCCTTACCTGGGACGGGATCGACAGCGGCGGCAGGCAGGTGTCATCGGGGATCTACTTCTACCGTTTGGAGGTCGATTCTCAACCGGCCAAAACCATGAGAATGACACTTTTAAAGTAAGCGAATGCGCGTAGCCCGAAAAAAGAACGGCCCGGCAGTCGCCGGCCGGCAGGAGGGAGCGAATTGAGGAAATTTCTACCCGCAGTAGTAATCTTATCGGTAATATCTGTATTTTTACCGGTCAGGGGACAGGAATTCTCCGAGATCGATACTCTGAGTATAGCCCGATACGACGGATTTCCGGGCGACACTCTCGTTTTGCCTATTGACCTTGTGAACACGTTTCACGTAGCTGGGTTCGAGTTTCGGATCTCGTACGATACAAGCGCTTTTTTGGCGCTGTCGGTGGAACTGGCCGAACGCGACTCAACGTTTGATCTGTTCGGGCCGAATCTCACCGAACCGGGCATTATAGGTTTTTTCGCCACCTCCATGGATCCGCGTGAAAACGCTTTTCCGCCGGGAATCGGCGCCGTTGCGAATGTGACTTTGGCCGTCAAAGAGACCTCTCCATCCGGCGAATTCGATCTGGAGTTTGTCAGCGAGGACAGCGACTCATATGACAACTCGCTTACGGACACAAACTCGGTTTTGATTATTCCGTTGCTGGCCAACGGAGCCATAGAGGTTTTTGCGCGCACCGGATTCGAGGGAAATGCCACTCTCCCAGCCCGGCTCGATCTGAGCCAGAATTATCCTAATCCGTTCAACATGCGCACGGTAATTTCATTTCAACTCGACAATCCCGGACATGTCGACCTGGAGGTTTACGACGTAACCGGACGTCGGGTGATCGCAGCTTATTCGGGTCAGGCAAAGGCCGGAGAAAACCGAATCAGCTGGGACGGACGAGGTTCAGCCGGAGAGGAATTAGGATCCGGCGTATTTTTTTATAGATTGAAAACCACTTGGGGGGAATCCGTAACTAAGAGGATGACTCTACTAAAATGATAGGGTTAGCTGTATGAGGAAATCGGTTTTTCTCGCGATAATCGGGGTTCTGCTCGCCGGCGGCTGGACAAAGGCCGACGCTCAGATCTATTCGGATCAGGATACTATGGCGATTCAGGACGCCTACGGCAATCCGGGCGATACGGTCGACGTATTTTTCAACATGATCAACAACACCGTGGCGGTGGCCGGGATATTTCACAGGATAGTTTATGACCAGACCATCCTGGAAGCGATCAGTATCGAATGCGTGCACAGAGGGTGCGCCTTTCCCATTCTCGGCAGCGAGTTGTCTAATCCCGGGGTGGCGGTTTTCGCAATGTATGATTTGTCAGGCGAGGTTACCATTCCGAGAGGCAGCGGGCGGGTGGCGAAAATCAGTTTTGCCATCGATCCGTTTGTGTCCCCGGGCACAAATACACTTTTGGAATTCGAAGACGACTTTCAGAGCCGCAACGGCTGGGCCGATTCCATACCGGAAAATCCCAATCTGATCGTGCCGATTCTCGTCTCGGGCAATTTCCAGGTGGGTGGAGGACCAATAAATCTGCCTCCAGTAATCGGGTTTATCGGCAATCAGCAGATCGCCGAAGGTCAGACTCTGCAATTCACGGTTACCGCACACGACGTCGAGGCCGATCCCATCACCTTGACCGCCTTGAATCTCCCGGAGAACGCAACCTTCCCGCAGGTACAGGGGGACTCGATGGTTGTCGGGACGTTTACGTTCAGCCCGAATTTCGAGCAAGGGCCCGATACGCTGATCGTGACATTTACGGCCACCGACGATCACAACAATGTCACTACGAGGCCGGTGCAGATCGTTGATCTGGAACAGCCAAACAATATTCTGCGAGTTATCTCCGATCAGGGGGGGATTCCCGGGGCCAGGTTAAGACCGGTGAATATAAATCTCTTCAATACCAAAGCGATTTACGGCGCGCAGTTCGAAGTCCACTATGATCCTGAACAGATCGACGTTTGGGACGTCAGTTCCACTTATCGAAATACGAATATGTGGTTTAACTTCAACGAACCCGACCCTGGCCGGATCATAGTAGTGCTCTTTTCGGTGGGCAGCGATACGATAGCGTCGGGCGACGGTCCATTAGCGGAACTGATCGTTAACGCGAACCCGACCGCGGCATTCGGGAGAACCGATATAATTCTGGTCGGCGCTACGGAAGTCATCGATTCTGTCGGCACCAGCAAGCCGCTGAGCACGGAGAACGGTTATTTCACCATTGATCCATTTGGCGACGCCAACCTCGACGGGCTGGTAACAGTGGGCGACTGTGTTTCCATCGTGGCCTACATCATCGGACGGCAGGAATTCATTCAACGGCAGATTGACGCCGCCGACATCGACAGTTCGGGCTGGGTCAATATCGGGGATCTGCAGCTGATTATCAACGTCATACTCGAAATCGATACTCCCCGTCTGATATACCCGCCGGACAATCCTCTGGTCAGCGTGGAATTAGTCAAAGACCGGACGCCATCGGGGGATATCTTGAGCGTCCCGCTTCACGCGGTAATAGACGAGGAGGCATCGGGGATGCAATTCGAGGTAGAATACAATACGGCAAGGATAACCGGCCTGGAAGTTGCAGCAGGGGATATAGGATCCAATCTGACACTCGACTTCGACATCTCCGACGGCCGCATTTAGGGTATTCGCTATAACCTGGCCGGGGGAAGTATCGATCCGACAGCGGGCGATCTGCTGGAATTCACGTTCAGGATCGACGATTATGATTTCGATCCGGGCACGGATATTGGTCTGAAGGAGTTTTTAGTCGTGAACCCGGCCGCCGATTTTATCCCTGTTGAGATTAAGGGCCAGCTGCCGGAGAGCTTCATCCTTTCACAGAACTATCCCAATCCGTTTAACGCCGGCACCAGCATACGATTTGAACTACCGTCGGCGAGCGATGTCGAGCTTTCAGTTTACGACTTACTGGGACGAAAGGTAATCGTTATGCTTAACGAGTATCTTCCAGCCGGCAGTCATCTGGTGACCTGGGACGGCCGTTCCGGCGATGGCAATATGATGGCCACGGGCGTTTACTTCTATCGCCTCAGGGCCGGTGATTTTGACAAAACTAAAAAGATGATTCTGGTAAAGTAACCGGTAACCGTTTTTCTTTGCGGGGGCGTGATGTTGAAAACGGCGGTATCGAAACTCAGTTGTTTAGTTTGAGGCGATGATGAAAATAATAAGAATCTCCATAATCCTATTTGTTTCCCTCGGCTTTTTCTGGTCAGCCGGTCTGGCGCAGAATAACGCTCCGGCGATAGATCCGATCTCCCCCCAGGTCGTGGCCGAGGGTAATCACTTGGATGTCAGAATCACGGCCACCGATCCGGACGCCGACGTTATTACTCTGACGGCCGAGTTGCTTCCCTCTAACGCTGCCTTCACGGATTCTTCAGGCGGCATCGGCGGACTGACATTCGATCCCGATTTCACCCAATCGGGCAATTATCAAGTCAGGATAATAGCCGCGGATACTTCTCTGGCCGATACGGCGCTTGTCGATATC
>CAZDAH010000075.1:13094-14683 GCA_964503405.1 uncultured Ignavibacteria bacterium | reverse complement strand
AGTCGAAATACTGCTTGATCGCGCCGGCTGTGATACCCTCGGTAATCCTCTTCTGGAAGATAAGGAAAAAAATTATGACAGGCAAGGCCGCCACGGTCGAGCCCGCCATGGTTACCGGCCAGTCGCTTGAGCGGGGGTCCTGCATGAGGGCCAAACCGACCGGGAGCGTATACATCTCGCTGGAGTTGGTCAGAATCTTCGGAAACAGGAATGAATTCCAGGTAGTCAGGAATATTTGCACCGCTAATACAGCAAGGGCCGGTTTGCAGAGGGGCATTACTATTTTTAAGAAAATGGAAATCTCGCCGGCGCCGTCGATACGGGCGGCGTCCTCGAGATCCCCCGGCAGACCGTCGATATATTGTTTCATCAGGAAGACGCCGAGAGGCGAGACGAGCCATGGGGCAATCAGCGCCAGGTAAGTATCGAACCACCCGAGTTTGAGCATCATCTCGAATATGGGAAGTATCAAAATGTGCATCGGTATCATCAGCATGGCCACCGCTGTGAGGAATAAAGGCCAGGTTATCCTCCCCGGTCCCCTCGATATACCATATCCGACCATGGCGCAAAGAAACATGTTCCCGAAAGTAACTATGGCCGCTACGAAAATCGAATTGAAGAAGTATCGTCCGAAATTATTCGACTTGAAAACGGTCAGGTAGTTGCTCAACGAAAACGAGAGATTCGAAAGTTCGACGGTAAACGCACCGGGTTCTTGAAACGACAGGACGATCATATAAATCATCGGGAAAAGAGTAGAACAAAGAACTAATATAAGGAACGCGAAAACGAGCCATTTGAAAACCGGATTTGTCACGCGCTTCTCCTGACGCCGGTCAGCCTAAATTGAACAAGCGAGAAGACCAGGATGATGATGAATAACAGATAGGCCGCAGCCGACGCGTATCCTATATCGCCGCGGGTTATGCCTTTGTCGAATATGAAGTAAACTGCCGTCAGGGTGGAATTGAAGGGACGGCCGGAGGTCATGACGAATATTTCCACGAATATCTGAAACGATCTAATGGTATTCAAGACGATCACGAAGGCAAACGTCGATTTCAGAAGCGGAATGGTAACATAGCGGCTTCGACGAGCAAATCCGGCGCCGGCGACACGGGCGGCATCGTACAGCTCTGCCGGAATCGATTTAATCCCGGCCAGGAATATGAGGACATAGTATCCGACTGCCACCCAGATGTCCATGGCCATTATCGAGAGCAGCGCCGTACTCTCCGATTGCAAAAAACCGTTGGCGGGCGGAGAGAGGCCGGCCAGACGGCAGAGCATGAAAATGTAACCGTCGCGGGAATATAGATTATAGAATATCAATGCTACCACCACCATGGCTGTAATGGACGGTATGAAATATGCCGCCTGGAAAATCCTGTGGCCGGGGATTTTCTCGGAGATGAACAGCGCCAGTATCAAGGCGATAACGGTGGTCACGGGAATGGTGCCGAAAACGAAGTAAAATGTGTTTTTCAACGCGGTCAGGAAGACGGTGTCGCTGAGTAATTTCGAATAATTTTCGAATCCCACATAGCCCGCCGTTCCGGTAAGGAGTTGATATTCGGTCAGCGATA
>CAZDAH010000075.1:9022-13084 GCA_964503405.1 uncultured Ignavibacteria bacterium | reverse complement strand
GCCAGCCAGGGCGACGTGAAGAGAAATATCTTACTCTTTGTTCGCATGAGCCGCCGATTTTAATTTAGCCGTTATTGTTTTCGACGCTTTTGTCAGGATTTCTTCGGGAGTGCCGTGATCGTACATGGCCGCCTCGATAGCGTCCTCCAGATCCATCTCGATATCGTTCCAAAGCGGGGTGGGCGGAGCGGCCAAAGAATGGGCTAATTTGTCCGCCTGGATCTTCATTTCCGGATCGTCCAACTCGAGATCGGGAAAGGGCGGGAAACCGAATCCGGCGGCGTCGCAAAGTCGTTGAGAATTGGCATTGGTGGTCAAATACCCGGCGAATTTCCGGGCCAGGTCGATTTTATCTGAATTCGCATATACCGCGATATACTCCCCTCCGAAGAACGACTTCCCGGTGTCCCCTTCCGGGGTGATGAATGCCGCCAGACGGTAATTGAAATCCGGCGGGTCGGCCCGCAACCGCCTGAGCAGCCATCCTCCCGAAATAACGAATCCTATTCGGCCGTCGCGAAAATATTCCTCAAGCCGTCTCTGGCTTTCGATAACGCCGCAGTCGCATAATTCGAGATAATATTCCAACGCCTCTACAGCCTCCGTTGAATGGAGATTCGATTCGTTCCCCTCATCGGTCAGAATTCGCCCACCGTTGCTCCAGAGAAAAGGAAGAAACTTCTTATACAGGCGATGTTTTTCAGCGGAATTGCAGCCGAAACCGAAGAGTTCATCGCTCAACGCGTTGATCTTCTCGCAGGCCGTCATCAGTTCATTCCAATTCGACGGTAATGTCGTTTGCGTCCGCTCCAGGAGGTCGAGATTGAAATAAAGCAGTCTGGAATCCAGGAGCCAGGGGAGTGCATAGAGCCTGCCGTCCCATGTAGCCGGGTAGAGGTAGTTTTCCGGCAGATCGGATCTAAACTCGGCTAACAGGCCGTTTGAAGAGAATTCCGCGATCCAGTCAGATCCCAGCTCCATGATATCGGGCGGATCTTCGGCGGCAAATGAGATCACCAACTTATCGTGGCCGTTAGCCCAGGTTAGATCTGTGATCTTGATCCTGACTCCAGGGTTCTCAGCCTCGAATTCGGCGGCGATCCGTTCGATAATCGGTTTGGTGTTTATATCGGACCAGAATTGCCAGAACCGGATGACGTTGTCGTCGCTATCCCCGCCGGAACAGGCTAGGAATAAGAGAGCGGACAGGATGAACTTCCTCATAATAAGATTGTAATTCGACCGGTAGACCGCTGTCAAGCTGGATTGATTATGCCTTGACAGGCCTCGCCCGGGCCTATAAGATTCTCTTATGAAGTTTGCGATTTCGATGTTATCGGCGTTGATTTTCTCCAACGTTCCCGCATACGAAATTCAGGTTGCCGATTACCCCGATGACGACGGCACTCGCCTGGTCATCAGCTGGGAAAAGCTTCCACCGCCCGAGCTGACAGAGATCGATCCTGACAAATACATTCTCGAAAGGGCTGTCGGTGAGCCCGCTGATTTCACGAAAGCAGCCGACGTATTGAAGATCGATCCGGCTCTGGCGACCGTGGACGACGCGTTGGAGGCGGGAAACAGCTATTTTTACAGGATGACCTACACTGACTCCAATATCGCCTGGATTTCGAATATCGCCGGTCCTGTCTCCCCGGAGGAGAATTGGTATAACACCCAACGCACAAACGGGCTTATCGGCATCCTGGTTACGGGGCTTGTAGTGGGCATGTATATCTTGCGGGGCAGAAAGGGGAAAAGCTATTTCCTGCGTCCCATTGCCGGGCTGACCGCCATGGACGAGGCCATTGGCCGGGCCACGGAAATGGGCAAGCCGATTCTGTACTCGTCGGGGCGAGGCAAGATGGAGCGGCCGGCATCGATTGCCAGCATGAATATTCTCGGATCGGTGGCTGAGAAGGTGGCCTCTTATGGTACTCCGCTGATATTCCCCAATAACGATCCCGTAGTAACGGCGGTCGCCCAGGAGGTGGCCCGGGAGGGGTATACCAAAGCAGGTCATCCCGATCAGTTCAAACCCGATAATATCTATTTCGTCACCGACAGCCAGTTCGGATACGCCGCCGCAGTCGACGGCATAATGTTGCGGGAACGCCCCGCCACCAACCTCTTCTTCGGCACATTCGAGGCGGAATCGCTGATCCTGGCGGAGACCGGCAATTCTATCGGGGCGGTGCAAATAGCCGGCACCGACTCGTCCATACAAATGGCCTTTTTCATAGTGGCCTGCGATTATGTCCTGATCGGAGAGGAGCTTTTCGCAGCGTCGGGGTATTTATCGGGAGATCCCCAGGTGGTGGGAACTCTGAAAGGCTCGGATTATCTCAAGGTATTAATCATTATTCTTATGGTTATAGGCTCGCTTCTGGCGGTACTCGACCAGGCATGGTTTGTGGATCTCTTCGTGACCGGATGATCGGATGAGACGATCTTTCCCGATAATCGTGTGTTTTATATTCGGCATGATCATGCTGATTCAGTTTTTCGTGCCGTCCCGGTTCTCCTCCGACGTGAGAAGCGAGCTCACAAACTGGGCCCAGATAATCTACGCGTTCGCGCTCATAGTTGGGGTTGCCGGCCTGATCAAATACCATCTGACAAGAATTTCCCGCAGGGAGAGCGGCTGGATTTTCAATTTTGTTACAGTGGCCTCGCTGATATTTATGGCCTCGATCGGATTTGTATTCGGCCGAGACGACCGCAGCCCGTTCATGTGGTTTTTCAATTTCATGATGGCTCCGATGCAGGCCTCCGTCTTTTCCCTGCTGGCTTTTTTCGTGGCCTCGGCGGCCTACAGGGGATTCCAGGCCAAAAACATCGATGCGATATTGCTGCTCTCGTCGACGGTATTTATTATGTTCGGAATCGCTTCGCTGGGAAGTACCATTCCGCTATTTTCGGATATCGCCAATTGGATTTTATTAAACCCATCCATGACCGCGAGACGCGGGATTTTCATCGGCGTCGGCCTCGGGACAATAGCCGTATCTTTGAGAGTGATCCTCGGAGTGGAACGCACGTATCTGGGGAAAGAGTAAATTGAATTTCTGGGATAAAGTCAGGCATCTCGACAGGAGGGTGATATTTCTTCTCATGACCATGGGTATAGGAATCCCTCTTGTCGCCCGTATCGGTCTTCCGGTGCGCGTGACTCCCGACGTTCGCCGGGTTTATAATTATGTCGAGAATCTGAATCCGGGGGATGTTTTGCTGATTTCCTACGATCACGATACGGGAACATTGCCTGAGATGGTTCCCATGTCCGATGCGATTTTACGTCATGCGTTCTCCAAAGAATTGAAAGTAGTGGGCATGGCCTTGCGGGCCGAGGGAAGCGGCATCGGCAGGCAAGGTATTAGGAGAATCGCGGCAGAATATGATAAAGAAGAGGGAATGGACTTCGTCTTCCTCGGCTTTCGTCCGGAAATGACGGCGGCGATACTGGGAATAGGATCGTCAATTGCCAAAGTATTCCCAAGAGACGACAGGGGGGTATTGATCGAGGAATTGCCGTTAATGAAGAACGTGCTGAATTACAGCGATATCGCCCTGGTAATCTCCATCACCGACGACGATACTCCGGTTTACTGGATTAACTACGCCAACGCCCGTTTTGCCGCTCAGATTGTTCCCGCGGTAACCGCCGTTATGGCAACCACGTTCTTCCCGTTCCTGAACTCGGGACAGGCGGTAGGGATGGTGGCGGGGCTGAAGGGAGCGGCCGAATATGAGAAGCTGATTGGGATTGCCGGAAGCGCCGGAAGAGGCATGGACGCGCAATCGATCGCCCACCTGGTGATGATCGGGTTCATCTTAATAGGTAATCTCGCCTATTTCCTGGGAAGGAGAAAATAGGACGTCGTGGATATCGGTTTCGCATATGACTACCTCATAGCCAGCGAGAGATTGGGTATCTGGATAGCGGCCCTTCTGACCCTGGCGATATATTCCTTCCTCTATAAAGATAATCCGGTTTACCGATTCGCCGAGAGCCTCCTGATCGGTTTATCGGTTGGATTTTTGCTTGTCGTCACTTTCGAG
>CAZDAH010000075.1:0-9012 GCA_964503405.1 uncultured Ignavibacteria bacterium | reverse complement strand
TTTCGAGACCACGATCAGTCCCAAGGCTTTGGAGCCGGCGGCCGGTGGAATAGAGGAGGTATTCGTGTCTGGAAAGATCGCCGGAATCGGGTATCTTATCTGGGTCCTGATCCCCCTCGTCTTTGGGCTGTTGATGTTTTCAAGGTTTCTGCCGAAAGCCGGGTGGGTATCCAGGATATCGCTTGCCCTTTATATCGGATTTGGCGCCGGCGCTTCAATTCCCGCCAACATGCAGTCGTATGTTCTAAATCAGATCGACGCCACGATTCGGCCGTTCTTGACCATTGACGGCTGGGTCGCGGCGGTTAACGCTGTCGTGATCCTTGCGGGATTGATCTCGACCCTGTTTTATTTTTATTTCTCAAAGGCCCATACCGGGGCGTTCGGGAAAGCGGCTCGGCTCGGAACGTTTTACCTGATGATTTTCTTCGGGGCCACATTCGGATATACGGTGATGGCCAGAATATCCCTGCTGATCGGGCGGCTTGCTTTTCTGCTTCGCGACTGGCTGGGGTTGATTTCATAGATCTTTTCTTGTGTGGATGAACTCTGATTAATATGAGGCGGGTGTCGAATGAGAAAATTATTGATCATCGCGGGGTTGGCTGCGCTGGCTTTGTCATGCGGAAGCGATATGGAAAGCTGGCGTCGAGTTAATCTGCCCGAGGGATACAGCGATTCGCATATATTGAGTATCGATACGAAGGGCGACGGGATACTGCTCGGCACATTCGGCAGAGGGGCGCTATTCAGCTCCGATGGTAGCGCAAAATGGGCAGTCCATGATACCGGCAGCGGGCTGTCATGGAACTTTATCCTAGGAGGAGATTGGCAGGACGATTATCTTATACTGGCCACCTTGGGAGACGGGCTTAACATTTCTGAGGACGGAGGCAGAAGCTGGCAGCGATACGGTTACAATTTTTTCGAAATAGAATATCTTTATATGGTAGGGGCCAAAATCCAGGACGGAACGAAATATGCCCCCACTGCCGACGGACTAATTGTATTCGACAACATTGCCGACTGGCGGGCTTATACCGAAAAAGACGGCCTGAGCTCGCAATATATTTATGATATGAAAATCAAAGGGGATACCATCGCCTTCGGCACCCTTTACGGATACTCCATATCTTACGACAGGGGTAAATCATGGAGGCAATTTTCGCCGAACGGTCGACTCAGCGGCGGCAAGGTCCCGGCCTGCAAAGTCAGAGCAGTGGAATTCGAACGAGAGAAGCTCTTTGCCGGCTGCGACGACGGGCTTTTCCTCTCTGAGAATAAGGGCGAATCCTGGGAGAGGCTGGGAATGGACATACTCTCCAGCCAGGTTATTCACGATCTCGCAATCGATAACGACAATAACCTCTGGGCGGCGTCATATAAGGAGATAGCGTCGTATAATCTCGGATTTCACGGGTGGAAGACTTTTGACCAGTCAAGCGGTTTGCCCGAGGGAAGCATGAATTGCCTTGGCATTACTACGGCTGGCGAGATTATGGCAGGAACTCATAAGGGGCTATACAGGCTCGAGAAGGGACGTCCCGTGCCTCCGGCCGTCATACCGGTAGATGCTGTTTTCAGGGACTCCGCGACGCCGGTTCACCAATGGATGCTTCGACCTGTCGGACCGGATGATCAAAACTTGAAAGATCAAACTTACCTATACGGCTCCACTATGGGAGGCAATTTTCGTCAACACCAGGGCAACGAATACAACGCCCCGGAAGGGACGCCGCTACTTGCGGTGGATAACGGCGTAATCGTTTTTGTCGATCGGGAGATCGGGCACTCGGTTCTCAAATGCGGCCGCAGGGAAAGCGAATTCTTTGTCTACGCCCATTATCATCATCAGCATGAGATAAAACGTCAAGTGGGAGATCGGGTCACGCGCGGCGATATAGTGGGGACAATCGGCAAGAAGGGGAACGTTACCAACGAGCATCTTCATTTCGAGGTTTCGCTGTCGACAGCGGATGATTCCAACGTGAAAAGTCATACCCGCAATTCCGAACTTTGGATCGAGCCTCTTCCCGGCACGGGGACGATATCCGGGCTGCTCTGCGATTCCGACGGGAACGCGGTGGGCGGCGCGCGTGTATATGGAGTGACCAAACCGTTCCCGACGGAGTCTCCGTTCTCCTTCGCCGAGACCTACCAGGACTCGGTTCATTCCGACGAGGCTTACAATGAGAATTTCGTCATCGGCGACGTGCCCGCCGGCGAATACACTCTGACCTGCGAACATGGGGGGAAAAGCGCGGCGGTCGGGGTTGTGGTTGTTGATGGAATGGTGACGTCCGTGAAAATGACCTTGAAATAACTGCCCGGAGTTCGCGGATTTGATCGATGTATTGCCGCAGATGCAAGACAAAAATGAAAGAGCAAAAAAGGGTATTTCATAAAAAACGAAAGTGGATATGCCCGTTGTGCGGGGCGATAAGATTTCAGGTTCTCAGGAAGGATGAAGGCAAAAGAGGCTAAGATTATAGTCGGAACTTCCGGATATTCATTCGATGATTGGGAGGGGGTATTTTACCCCAAGGGGCATCCGAAAGGCAAACGGCTCGATTTCTACAAAGACCATTTTGACGCCGCTGAGATTAATTCGACGTATTACAGAATACCTCACGCCGCCGTTTTTTACCATATGGTCAATAAGGTCGGGAAGGATTTCGAGTTTATGGTCAAGACCCATCGGAGCTTCACCCACGACCGCAGGGATCTCCAGATGGAGACCGCCGCTTTCAACGAGGCGCTTGCGCCGATGCGGGAATCGGGAAAGCTGAAAGGTTATCTGGCGCAGTTTCCATATGGTTTCAGATTCGGGCGCGCCAACATGGATCATATACGCTCGAGTAAAGAGCTTTTCGGCGATATCCCCCTCTACGTGGAATTTCGTCATAAAAGCTGGGATGTGCCGGAGACCTATGAGACGTTGAAAGATGAGGGGATCGGTTTCTGCTGCGTGGACGAGCCTGCCTTACCGGGATTATTTCCTCCAGTAACGGAGTTAACTACCGAAATAGGATATGTCAGGCTCCACGGGCGAAACGCCAGAAATTGGTGGGGAAAAAGAGGGGACAGGTACGATTACCTTTACTCGAAAGAGGAGCTTTTGGACTGGAAGCGCAAAATCGATGATTTGAAATCGCGGGCCGACAAGATATATTTATTCTTCAATAATTGTCATCTGGGTCAGGCGGTGAGAAATGCCAGGATGTTCGTGGAGCTGATGCAGGCGGAATTGGGCACGTGAGGAAGTTCTCGAATAAGCTGCTTTTTTATGTATTGGCAGTCTGGACCATCTCCGCGATTTACGCCGGTGTCTCCGCATCACGCAAGGCGGCGACTATCGTATTCGACGATGACCCGAGCGTTTTCGAACTTGCTTGGGAATCGATCGACCCGACGTCCGGGCCAAAAATCAAATCCAAATCAGCGATTCTTATCGATATAGACACCGGGGAAATCTTGGCCGGGAAAAACGAAACGAGGATCAGGCCCATCGCCAGCCTGACCAAGCTGGTTACCGCCATGGTATTCTTGAAAACCGCGCCGGATCTGTTTAAAGTCGAGACCGTGACGGAAGAGGATCGCCGCGGAGCGGGCCGCTCGCGCTTGTACGTGGGGGAGAAGCTGACCCTTTACGACCTGTTTCACCTGGCGCTTATATCAAGCGATAATGTGGCGGCAAGAATACTGGCCCGCTCGACAGGCTTCACATCAGATGAATTCGTGGAGAATATGAATCGGGTCGCCTTCGAGCTGAACTTGGAGAGCACGAAATTTGTCGAGCCGACCGGTTTGAACCAGGGCAATGTCTCCACAGCATCGGAATTCTCGGTGATCTTCAAGGCGGCGCTCGAATATGACAGGATAAGCAAGACGCTCGCCAAGAAGAACCATACTTACAAGGCCCTCAATAGCGACCGTCAATATGTCGCTTACAACACCAACCGGCTGCTTTACGGGCGCGAGGACGTCATCGGCGGGAAAACCGGGTTCATCAGAACGTCCGGGTACTGCCTCGCCATCGGGGTAGTATCCGACGACGGCCGTCGCCTGGGGGCGATCCTGCTCGGAGCGCCGTCGAATAATTATCGTTACCGTGACGCCTACCGGCTCATAGCATTGGCCGACAATTAGACAGAAGTCAATCATCGTCCTTGACTTGCCGATACCGCGGATATATATTGGCCGTCCGAAAGAAACGATAATTGTCCCATGGGGATGATTCGTTGGAATGCCGGAGTAGCTCAGTTGGTAGAGCAGCTGATTTGTAATCAGCCGGTCGGCGGTTCGAATCCGTTCTCCGGCTAAAAAAGACGATTCCAGGTGGGGTTCCCGAGCGGTCAAAGGGAACAGACTGTAAATCTGTCGCCTCAGGCTTCGGAGGTTCGAATCCTCCCCCCACCATGTTGATAGATAACAGGTTAACCGGCAATGCGAAATGATATGTATTCTTGATGACAATCATTATTGATTTGATACGGAGCACGGCGGATTTCGACGTGCGATTTTTGTCAAAAACAAGGGCCAATATCCCCGGTAGCAGCAGGCAGGGAATTCCGATACGTATTTTTTTCGAGTTTTTTCTTGACACGAAAATCGGCTTATCATATAATATTAAAGTAAGTTAACATCTGTGGTCATCAACTTCCCCGGGTACGCAATTGAAAAGGCTTCCTGCTATTGTAACGCATGAAGCGCTGGTGGTGATGAAATTCCATATTTTATGCGTCATGCGTTTTTAACGCCCGGTGGTCCGCAGACTCGCCTCCCACGAGCGTGGAAAAACGCGAAAATTGTTCCATCGAACTGGAATTTGATGATCGTTCCGTGAATGGGATGGCAATGCAAATTACTCAAGGGAAAAAGGAGAAGGATCATGAACAAAATCGTTAACGTTTTCCTGGCAATCGCGCTTTTGGCCGCGGCGTCTTATGGAAGCGACGATTTATCCGGCGGGATATCGGAGGACGATATAGACTTTCTGAGGACGCCCGTAATTCCGGCCGGGAAAGAGATACTCGAGGACTTGTCAACGGACGTCGTTGATATCGATTCGGCGGTATTCAAAGGCGCCGACTATTTAAGGCAAATGCAGGCGGATATCACAGAGGACAACGCCGGAAACGGAACCGATGGGATCGATGAGAATCCGAATGATCCAGATGACGGAGGGTGGGACTGGGTGGTTACGTCCCCCCCGTCGCCATTTTCGCATTCGGCAAGTCCGAGCCCGACAAATATCTATGGGGTGACCGCCCTGGGGCTGTACCATAGTTATGTCGAATCGGAAAATTCAAGTTTGCTCACCGCCATGCAGGACGCCGCCGAGGCGATACTCGCCGGAGGATCGGGAAACATGCGGACTGCGTCGGACTTGATCTACCTCTTACTATTCAACGACTTGCCCGAAATATCCGGCAGCGCTTACCGGGATATAGCCAAAGACAAATACGACGCCAGGATATCGGCGTATGGAAGCGCTCAGGCCTGGGCCCAATATATCCGCGATGTGCGAGGGCAGTCGTATCCCAACGGGATCATCGCATGGGATATAGGCGCCTGGGTCGTGGCGGCGAGTATGCTCGAGGACCATTTCCCCGGCAACAACTACGGAATCGACGCTGTGCATATGGCCGAAGTTATCTTCCAGGATTCTTTCAACGACAATCCCGGCTATTTCGACATCATCGAGGACCAGGGCTGGGATCCCGGTTATGGTAATGTCAATTACTGGTGGTACACCCTGGGGATTACTGGTATTCTCGACGCTTTTGTGGCGGCCGATGTTCACGCGTCGGAAATACCGGGCCTGCTGTCGATACTTGATGATTGCCGTTATGCCTCCGGGGCTTACAGTTTCTCTTATGGAGCTAATGAACTCGATCAGGACTGGCAAAGCACGGCCTACACGGCGGCCAGCCTGGCACGATACAATCAGGTGCTTTATCAGGGTGATTTAAATATAACCACTCACTGGATTGCCGCAACGCAGGATGCCTCAGGAGGGTTCTTGTACAGCGACGGCAGCCATTATCCGGAGGTGGCCGGAGAGCTTGTCCGAGCTTTGTCGTTCGGTGAGGATCCGACGGAAGTCTGGGTTGACGACGATTATTGCGAAATCTGCGCCAACGACGGGCATAGTTGGGCCTATGACGCCTTCGATAGCATTCAAGATGGAGTGAGCGTAGTCGAAGTCGACATCGTTCATGTTGGGCCGGGAACTTACGAAGAGCAGGTCTCTATCTCCAGCGACCTGCTCCTGGAGGGAGCCGGCATAGATGTTTCCGTGATACAATCTCCGGTCGATCTTGTGGAGTATTTCACAACCAGTGCCAATAATTATCCAATCGTGTACATCCACGATGCTTACAACGTTGAAATGCACGGATTCACAGTCGACGGCCTGGGGCGCGGAGACTCGAATTATCGTTTCGCGGGTATAGCCTTCTGGAACGCGGGCGGCTCGCTCTCCGATCTCCATATAACCGGCGTAAAGGATACCCCCTTAAGCGGGGCTCAGCATGGAGTCAGCGTTTACGCCTACAACAATACAGGCGGACCGTACGAAATCGATCTTGCTGACGTCGAGATCGACGATATGCAGAAGACGGGGATTGTCCTTGGGGCCGCCGGCCTGACAGCTTCGGTCGCGGGATGCACGATAACCGGCCAGGGGCCGACATCGGTGACTGCTCAAAACGGGATTCAGGTCAGCGACGGCGCGGTGGGATCGATTCTGAACTGCGAAGTATCCGATTTTGCCTATACGGGGGGTTACTGGTCAGCGTCAGGATTGTTATTTTATTCTCCAGGATCGGGCTCATCGATCAACGGCAACAACGTGCATGACTGCCAGGGAGCTTTGAACGCCTATTTTGCCGACAACATGGCCATGAGCGACAACGTCTTCATTCAGAACGATTTTCAATTTATCTGGGGCGGGGACGGCGCCATTGTCAGCGGCAATCAGTTCTCTCAATGCCCGGAGGCGCTTTATATCGCCGACGCCACGGACCTTACGGTCGATAATAATCAGTTTAATTCCAACGAATTGGCGGTAATTATCGATGGTCTCGCCAATAACGTCATGTTTACTCAGAATCTGTTCTCGGCGAGCTCAGTAGCGGCGGTTTTTGTTCAGCCCTACCTGACCGATGAACCATCCGGAGTCGTCATCAACGGCAACAGCATAGCCGGCAATTCGTTCGGAGTGGCCAATACAACTTCAATCATGGTCAACGCGGAGGAGAATTGGTGGGGAGATTATACGGGCCCCGCTAATGGAGTTTCTCCGTTGAATATGAGGGACGCCGTCCGGCCAAAAATCGCCAGCTTGGAGTCAGACCGGTATCTTCCCGTGACGCAGTATACTGAACCGAAGGTGAAATCGCATTTTTCCAAGGACGGCGGAGGACTGATAACCGAGGGAAGCGGCGATCCCGTGACAGAGCTTGTCGACTATTCGCCGTGGTGGGGCGCGGACTATATCAATGATGCTCACGTGACGCCGTGGACGTGGTACATCGACAATACCAACAGTTCCACGATCCAGGAGGGTGTGGACGAGGCTTTATCGGGTGATTCGATCATGGTTTGGCCCGGCATCTACGTAGAGCAATTGGTGGTGACCACGGAAAACCTGACCATTATCGGCGCCGGTTCCGATTCCGATCCGCTTTCCAATTCGATTGTGATTGCACCGGTGGAAATGCCCTACTATTTCACTACCGGGGCCGATAACTACCCGATAATCGGGTTGGACGGCATAAATGATGTTACGATACAAGCATTGAGAATCGACGGGGCCGGACGCGGCAACTCGAATTACCGTTTTGCAGGAATCGGATTCTGGAATGCGGGTGGTACGATTACGCAATGCCGGATTATTAATATACAGGACAACCCGTTTTCCGGCAGCCAGCATGGAATCGGGATTTACTCCTACAACAACACCGACGGACCGTATTCGATAAGTGTTCTTAACTGCGTAATTGAGGAATTTCAGAAAAACGGTATCGCTCTCGGGGGAGAAGGCCTTACCGCTGATATCGACGGCTGCATTGTAACCGGAGCCGGCCACACAAGTGTCACGGCACAGAACGGAATTCAGTTAGGTTTTGGCGCGGGGGGAACCGTCAACGGCTGCAGTGTCGCCGATATCGGATATTTGGGCGACTACTGGTCGGCCAGCGGATTTCTGATTTATAACGGCACATCGGTAGAACTCTCTGGAATATCCGTATCAAACAGCCAGAGTTGCGTAGTTTACCAGGAGACTCAGGGCTCGATAGCAGGGGCGATAATCAGCCCAGGCGCGATAGCCAGCTCTGAGGGAATTAGCGTACGCGATTATGGTTACGAATTGCATGGCCAGGATACCGACGGCAAAATGAAAACTCGAAGACTGTCGGCGGTCATCGAAGACTGGAAGCCTGTCGAAGGAGCGCCGTTGACCGATCCCACCGCGGTTACTATTGACGGTTCGACTTTAACCGGTGTCGGTTATGCCGGGAGCTATGGAATCGCCGGCTGGGCGCTCGGCGACGATCTCTCGGTGACGATTACCAATACTGATATATCGGGATGGGAGATCGGAATAGTGGCTTACGAGGACGGCAGCGCGGCAATTGTGACCGCCAATGGCAATGCAATATTCGGAAACTCCGGCGGTTATTGGGGTAATACGGCTGGTATGCAGAATGCCCGGGGCAATTGGTGGGGAGACTATTCCGGCCCTTATCACGCGGTTAGCAATCCGGACGCGTCAGGCAACGAAGTCGCCGATTTGATCGATTACTCCCCATGGTGGAGCGACGATTATCTTGGCCAGGATCACTCCGAACCATGGCATTGGGTTATCGACATATCCAATGGTTCGACAATACAGGAGGCAATAGACTTCGCCGCGGCCGGCGATTCGATTTTTGTCACGGAGGACATTTACAGCGGTTCGAGCCTTATCGATAAACCGCTCACCCTGATCGGCGATCCCGGCGC
>CAZDAH010000074.1:11977-15082 GCA_964503405.1 uncultured Ignavibacteria bacterium | reverse complement strand
GCTCATATTCAACCTGTGGCTGCTTGTGGTCATGAATTTAATAACAATACCCCTGTTCTCGATCTTCCTGAATTTACAAATCGCCCATTATCCCCTTTTTTTCTCGGTGATATTTTTAGGATCGCTGGCCATGGTGGGCACGACAACATTGGTCGCGGCGATCATATCGAAAGCGTCGGTGAAAGGGGCCTTATTCGCGGTGCTGTCGTTTCCGCTCTTGCTTCCGGTATTGATGATGGCCATATCGGGCACGAAAAAAGCGTTGATGCCCGGCATGGAATACGCGCTGGCCAGGATGGAGCTACAGGTTCTCGGATCATATCTGGTGATTATGATAGTGTTGGGGTTCATGTTCTTCGACACGGTGTGGAACGATTGATAGACATCTGCTAATATTTTGAGCAACAAAGAGTTAAACGGCGACTTTCGATAAATAAATGTTGACTCGGATTTAGAATAATGATTAGTTTTCCGAAACAAAAGGGAAGGGACTTTGTTTAAAGAAGGTTGAAGATGTGGTGGAAGGTTACAATCCTGATCGTGCTGGCCTGGGTCTGTGTGGGATCGTGGATATTCCCTCCCCCGACGCCTGTGCGGGATAACCCGGAGGTATTCAGGATCGTCTATTTTCATTTTCCCATGGCCATAAGCACCGTGGTGGCGTTCGGGGCCGGGCTTTACTTTTCCATGCGATTCTTATCGACAAGAGAGCATCACTACGACACCAGGGCGGCGGATTCGGCCAGGCTGGGGATGATCTTTTGCGTGCTGGCGGCGGTTTCGGGATCGATTTTCGCCAAGCACACCTGGGGTTCATACTGGAATTGGGATCCTCGGGAAACGTCGATATTCATGCTTCTGCTGGTGTATGCCGCTTATTTCGCGCTGCGCACGGCGTTGAGCGATCCTGATCAGCGGGCAAACCTGTCGGCGGTTTATTCGGTGTTCGGGTTTGTGGCCACGATATTCTTGATATTCATCATGCCGAGAATAATGCCGGGCCTTCATCCGGGGTCGCCGAAACCGACCGGGCAGAGCGAGGGATCGGTGATATCGTTTTCGTTTAAGACGGCTTCCGTGCTGATACCGTCGATACTGGCGCATGTGGGCCTTTTTTTCTGGATAAACAACCTGGCGTATAAAATAGCCGGGGCAAGCAAGGAGCAGTCTGATGAGTAACTATATACCGATGTTCGTGGCCCTTCTGGGCTGGGCCGCGCTATGGGTTTACCTTTATTCGCTGGACGTTAAAGTGAAGAGGATCAAGAAATGAATAAGAATTCGAAGACGATAATAGCTACCGCGGTGGTTGTAGTAGCCGCGGGTGTGGGGATCTGGTCGCTGGTCGGCGGCGGCGGCGTCACTCCGTACGTGGGATTCGCCGAGGCGCGGGCGTCGGGAAGCAGCGTGCAGGTCATGGGCGAGATAATAGGCAGCGATTCAGAGTACGATCCGGCTTCCGGATCGTTCACCTTTTTCATAATCGACGATGCCGGAGACAAGCTCAAGGTAGTTTATGGCGGCACCAAGCCGGGCAATTTCGACCAGGCCACTTCGGTGGTTTGTATAGGCAGATACGCTGAAGATACATTTCGCGCCGAGAAGCTGCTGGTCAAGTGCCCGTCGAAATACCAGGACGAGATGCTGAAACCCGAAACCGGGGCGTAAGCGGCAAACAACTTAGATGGAGACGCATTTATGAATATAGGCAGCTATCTGCTGCCCTGGGCGGCAGTGCCGATGGTACTATCGATGGCCGGCTACCTTCTGGTGGCCAAGGGTATGAGGGAATTTCGGCTCGGCTCGAGGGTCGTTTACTGGCTCTTATTCGGGATGGCCTTCGTGGCTTTCGTAGATCTCTTCAGGCTTTTCATGACCGACCAGTTCCAGTATTCGTATGTAGCCAGCTACTCGTCGTCCGAACTGTCCAATTCCTGGCCTCATTTTTTCAAATTGAGCGCGCTCTGGGCCGGGCAGCAGGGGACATTCATGATGTGGCTCATATTCGGCCTGGCACTGGGATTCTGGGTAAAATCGCGGGCCAAGGAGAACGAAGGCTGGGTCATGTTTTTCTACATCGTAGGGCAGACGTTCCTTCTGGTGCTGGCGATCATGTCGAATCCATTCGAGAAACTGGGGTTTCTCCCCCAGGACGGCCAGGGGCTGAATCCGCTTTTGCAGAATTACTGGATGCAGATTCATCCTCCGATCGTGTTCATGGGATTCGCTTCCGCCTGCATACCGTTCGCCTTCGCCATGGCCTCGCTGGCGAGCAACAAATACGACAATTGGGTCAGGCAGACTATGCCCTGGGTGGTATTCACGGTGGTAACCCTGGGATTCGGGATATTCCTGGGCGGCTATTGGGCATATGAGACCCTGGGCTGGGGCGGCTACTGGGCCTGGGACCCGGTCGAGAACTCGTCGGGGATACCGTGGCTGGCCTGCATAGCGCTGGTGCACGGCATGGTGGTGGAGAAATCTCGGGGCACCTGGCGAAGAACCAATCTCTTTCTGGCGATCACCATGTTTCTGCTGATAGTATACGGCACGTTTTTGACACGCTCGGGCGTTTTGGCCGATTTTTCCGTGCATTCGTTTGTCGATCTCGGATATAACAATATCCTCTGGGGATCGATTGTGGTATTGGGATTGATCTCCTATGGTCTTTGGGCGTATCGATCGTATAAGATGAAGGTGCCGTCGCAGGCGGGGACCTCGATAATCTCCCAGGAATTCATGACGTTTCTGGCCATGGCGCTTTTACTGCCGTTTACCTTCCTGGTCCTTTTCTGGACGTCGTTTCCGTTGATTACGACGGTGATGTCGGGCATTCCCCTGCTGTCCAGGATCGCTCCGGCGCCGGCGGCGATCGGGCCGACCAACTACAATATCGCCGGAATGATCTTCTCGGTGATATTCGTCGTTATTCTCGGATTCAACGCCCTGATGGGCTGGAAAGACACGGATAAAGCGCTTTTGAAGAGGAAGATACTAATTCCGCTTTTGATCTCGCTGGCCGCGTCTATCTTCTTTGTCGTACTCGGATACTCGCGGATCGCCCGAACCTGGGAATCCGACGGCGGCGGCGTGCTGGTAATATTC
>CAZDAH010000074.1:7508-11967 GCA_964503405.1 uncultured Ignavibacteria bacterium | reverse complement strand
ATCCGCAGTAGGCGAATGAGATTTCGTTCAGCCGGAGGATATATCACCCATTTCGGCTTCTCCATGATGCTGATCGGGATTATTTTCTCGTCGAGTTTCGGCGATTTCGAGAAAGTATCGATCAGCGAGGGGTCGTCCATGGCGGCGCTGGGCTACGATGTTACGTTCACCGGCACGAAACAATCAGTCGGCACGGAAGAGCTCGCTTTTCTCGATCTTGTCCGCGGCGGAAAAACAATCAAGGCCGTGACCGTATCCAAGGAGATGAGCCGGGGCCAACAGGCGCAGTATGTGCGAACTCCGTATATCGAAAAATTCCTGCTCTATGATTTGTATCTGTCGGTAGAGAACCTGGCCAAGCCGAACGCCCGCAACTCCGGCCATCTCGATATGAAGGTGGGGCAGGCGGCGCCGGTGGGCGGCCTTACGCTTTTATTCGATGGTTACGATTCCGAGGCGAAAGCCGGCGAGCTGGCCCGTTCCATGGGCAAGACAGTAGAGCTAACAAAGGGGAAATCAACCACTATCGACGGCGCCAAGGTCACGTTCGAGGCGTTTGATATGAGCAGCCACGAAGGCGGCGGCATGGGCAACAGTATCGGCGCGAAGTTGAACGTATTGTATCAGGGGAAATCGTCGACCGTGATTCCGACGTTCAATCCCGCCGCGGCGCCCGCACCGACACGCCTGCCGACCGGCGGATATGTGACCATAACCAAAATCAGGGCCGATATTGGCGGTATCACGCTGGTATTCAGCGAGGGTAAAAGCGATCCCGATATCGAGGTCGGCGCGGTGGTTAAAGTAATTCGCGGCGCGGATACGTCGACGGTGATTCCTGTGTTCAATCCATCGGCGCCGCACAGCGAGAAAGCGACGGTGACGCTGGCGGACGGAGGCAGCCTGACGGTGACGAGCCTCGACGCGCAGAATCACGCGGCACATTTCGATTATACTCCGGCGGTAATGCCCCAGATAGCCACAATCGCTCTTTCCACCAAACCGATGGTCAATTTGGTCTGGCTCGGTTTCCTGCTGATCGTGGCCGGGGCCGTGGTGGCGGTATTCCGGCGGATGTCGGAAGCGAAGAAGCGAAGTTAAGGACATTTGATAATATTAGCCCCGGTTTTGGCCGGGGCTTTTTAGTTTTCGCTTGACAGGTAAAATCTCCAGACTTTAATATCATAAGGGAATGCCAATCGCGCGTTAATTGCGTGGAGGGTGATATGAGAACTGCATCAGCGATTATTATAATGGCGGCCGCTTTTGGTTTAACCGCGTCCGCCCAGGAGCCGCTGGCGGAGATTGTCTACGGGCCGCTGGAGAACGGCCATGCGGGCACGATTTACGCGGACACTAATGCGACGATCGAAGTTGAGGTTTGGTTCCGCACTGCGCCGGGAATCAGTATCTGGAGCATGCATTTACCGCTTTCCTCCAGTGATGATTATATCGTTTCTCGCAATGGCGGCACCCTATTTCACCCATTAACCGAGTGGCAAGTTTGGACATTTCTTGATCCAGTTGAGGATCCTAATAACGTGGGATATACTAATCAGGGATTTGTGGGTTATTATTGGGTTCAACCCGACTATGAAATGGGAATTCATACCGAAGGTGAATGGTGGCAGGTAATGTCCTACACGATGACCACCGCCTTAGATATCGAGCTGGAGGTGCCTTATTGCGACGCATTCATAGAGGGTTTTGATCCTAACAACGGAGGTCCGGTCCTGGTCAATTTTCCCGCTGGAGAATTGGATCGATCGGAGTATACTATCGAGTACCCTTGCCTGCAATTCAGTAACACTTGCGATTTCTACATCCCCGGCGATTTCAACGGCAGCGGCGAGTTCAATGTGGCTGACATAGTCGAATCGTTTTCGTATTTGTCAACCGGCGCCCCCGAAGGCGGCCTGATTTGTGAATGCCCGCCCGGTTCAGGCAATGGCTGGGCGGTGGCCATGGATGTCAACAACAGCTGCGTCTTCAATGTCGCCGATGTGGTGGTGGCCTATCAGAGGCTGGCGTTCGGACAGATAGAGTTCGTGCCCTGCGAGTATTGCCCGCCGGAGGGGCGATAGCGGATAATTTGGTATTGGTAGACACCCACAACGTGCCGGAAACATAACACCCAATAAATCATCTAAGCTTTTGAATTGCAATCTATTAGGCCTGTTGGTAAAGAGCCTGTCCAGGCAGCCCCATGGGGTAAGTTTTGCTTGACATAATGGGGAGCGATGGTTATATTGAATGCGGTATGAAGTTGATCACCAAGATCAGGCCGCAGCGTCGCCAGAACGGCATGACCCAGGCGGATCTGGCGGCAGAGGTGGGAGTCTCGCGGCAGACGATAATCTCCATTGAGAAAGGCACCTGTGTGCCATCGACCGTTCTGGCGTTGAAGCTTTCCCGCGCTTTGAACAGGCCGGTGGAAGAGTTGTTTACTATCGAAGAATAAAATATAATGGACGGATTTCGGCGAGTTCAATCGAGCCGACCAACAGGAGGAGACGTGAAGAGGATTTTCTTAGCATTACTGGTATTCGTGCTATCGATGGGAGTGATTTCGGCCTACGCCGGCGAGGGATGCGGCCAGAAGGCGGCTTCCACTGCGGCCGGAGAGTCCACCGCCAAATCAAAGGCATGCTGCGCGGGTAAGCATGCCGCGGCGGCCGCGACGATGTCAGATGAGGCGGCAGGGGCCAAGGCCGATCATGTTTGTCCCGACGTTACCGATCGTTCCGAGTTGATGAATTTCCACGAGGCGATGCATCCGATGCACATGGCCGTGCAGGGGAGCAATTTCGACGCTCTTCGGGAGAAGCTGCCCACGCTGGTCGAGGCCGGCAAGGCGGTCGGCGATTACAAGTGCGCCGGATACGAAAAGTGCACCGAAATTTGCCGCACGAATTTCGACGGCAAGAAGGGCGAGCTTCTGGAATCGGTGAACGCCTTGAAGGAAGCCTGCAAGAGCCAGAACAACGAGAAGGTGGCCGAGAAGTTCAACACCATGCACGAAGCCTATATCACCTTCGCCAACGCCTGCGTCGACCCGGAGACAGAGAAGACCGAAGAGAAAAAGGCGGAATAGATGACTCCCGTGCGGTCATAATAAATTATGACACGCGGCCGGAAGAGCCAAACGCCTTCGTAATGAAACCTGATGAAGTCAAAGCTTTCGTTCATCGTGGCGAGAAGAAAATGAGGCGCGCGATGTATTCCGTTCAGGACGCGGCAAGAGAGGTGACAATGGGACTTGCCACTGAGCACGAAAAGGCTCTCGATTTGCACGATTTCGTCCGCGACAGGGTCAAATTCGGTTTCAACAAGCTCTTCGACGCCGCCCAACCAGACTACATCCTGAGCTGCCGCATCGGACATTGCAATCCAAAGAGCCGCTTGATGGTTTCCCTTTTCCAAGCATGCGGTCTGGAGGCTTACCAGCACTTCGTCGCCATTCCCAAAGACATTCTGAAAGGCGCCATTCCTCCCAGCATAAGTTGGCTGGTTCCGCCAGAGTTGTCTCATAGCTACGTTGAGGTGAAGGTCGAGGGCACCTGGTGCGCGATCGATAGCTACATCGTTGATACAGCCTTCCTGAAAGCTGCACAAGCCATACTGGCCAAGGAAGGTCGTTTTCTGGGCTACGGCGTTCGCTCCGATTCGACCAACGTCTGGGACGGGCACAGCAGTGTATTCTCCCAGTTCGCACAGGGAATGATGGTCGAGGATCACGGCCGTGTCACCGACCTTGAAGCGTACTACCGTTCAAAGGAATACCGTAATCAATTTCTGGGGTTACGACTCAATACCGTATTCGCCCTCTTAGGTGCTTTTGCAGTGGCCCCCATCAATTCCCATATTGAAGGCATACGACGGCAGTCAATTCAGTAGTCCGGTTCATGAGAGGCGGGTGCCTGGCCGCAGACCTGGTCGGCGAAGAAAGAGAAGCCGGCCGAGGCCAAGAGCGCGGCAGGACAGCAGTAGGATTCAATCAATAGAAATTTCCGGACGGCGTCAGGAATGGCGCCGTTTTTTTGCACGCGTTTCATTTAGCCTGAATTTTCCGGTGTCATTCGCTATATTCCCGGTCTATGATCGCCGCCTTCTTCAAAGATTACTTCGCCCACGTGCGCATGTTCTCCCCCAACGCGCGCCGGTTTCTGGCGGGATCGTTTTTCATGGGATTCGGGTTTTCGGTATTCTGGCTTCTGTTCAATCTCTATCTTAAAGAAGTGGGATTCGGCGAGGGGAAAATCGGCAGCGTCATAGCGGCCTCGTCGGTGGGCACGGTGATCGCGGCGATTCCGGCGGCTTTGCTGATCGATCGTTTCAAGATCAAATACATTCTGATTATCGCTTCCATGCTTGACGCGACCGCGCTGATCAGCCAGGCGCTGTCGACGTCGCTGGGGGCGCTGCGGCTTATGTCGGGGCTGTCCGGGGCAATGTGGAC
>CAZDAH010000074.1:5053-7498 GCA_964503405.1 uncultured Ignavibacteria bacterium | reverse complement strand
CTGGCTGAAGCAGGGGTCGCTTTGATCTATGGTTACCGCTACACTTTGATGGGGGCGGGGATTCTGGCAGGCATGGCCATATTCGCATACCTGACCATCAAGGCCAAAGGCCCGAAAGCCTCCAAGACGCGTCTTGGCGACTATCTCGGCGCGGGGACGTTGAAGACCACAGGCAAGCTGATCATTCCTCACTTCATAATAGGCACCGGCGCGGGGCTGGTGATACCGTTTCTCAACCTTTATTTTCTGCACAGATTCGGGCTGGAATCGGATTTTATCGGACGCATATTTTCGCTGGAGGCGCTTTTCGCGGTGACCGGTTTTTTGATCGGCCCGGCGCTGGCCAGGAGAATAGGATTGATCAAAACGGTGGTGGCGACGCAGCTTCTATCGATTCCCTTTTTCTTCATACTGGCGTTTACCAATCATCTCTATGTAGCGATTATTGCCTTCATGTTCAGGGGCGCGTTGATGAACATGGCCTGGCCGATGTACAACAATCTGGCCATGGAAATAGTCCCTGAGCGGAATCAAACGGGGGCGAATTCGGTGCTCTCTCTGGCCTGGAATCTGTCCTGGATGGTCTCGACCAGCTTGGGGGGAGTAATAATCGAAAATTCGGGATTCACAGCCGTAATGCTGATCACGATAACGGTGTATATGATCTCGTCACTGTCAGCCTGGCTGCTATTCAGGCAATATGAAGCCATAGGCAAGGGGAGGCTCTTGCCGCCTGTCCGCGCGGATAAATCGGTATACGGCGATTAAAGCACGAGGCTCCCAGCGGGCGCTGGTATAAGCCTTTCCCGACGCGGTTATTATATGCGAAAGCTCAAACCCGACAAACGCGCTTAAGCCCTGGATTCCTGATTCGTTTTGGAAACGTTTTGAGCCTGCAGGCCCTTGGGACCTTCCACCAACTCAAACCGAACTTCCTCGCCCTCCTGAAGAGCCTTATACCCGTCTCCCGTAATAGAGGTATAATGCACGAAGATGTCCTGCTCGCTATCCTCTTTCCTAATAAAGCCGAATCCCTTTTTGGTGTTGAACCACTTAACCTTACCAATTACCATCAATGGGAAACCTCCTGGAAATGATTATGAGTTAAATTGGGCTAATCAATCACTCATCTCTTCAGTTCTATCGGGAGCGCTTATTGCAGCCGAATCGGCCGAGACTCCGGCCAACCGTCAATTAAAAATAAAAATATATAGCGTCTAAGTCAAGTAAATTCGCTTGACTTCAGAGGCCACGGGCGAACCCGATCATCGGATAGTTAGGCATATCGTCCCAATGTAAAATAATCATTACAATCGCCTGACAGCCTGATCCGGAAGATCCTAATCCCGGAAGGTGAATTGCAGGTGATTCCCAAGTGATACCGTTCCTCGTCCGAGAGTACCCATAATTCCGGGAAAAAAGGAGCGTATGTGCACAGGCTGATATTTCTCGATCCCGACCTGATCCAACTCATGGGGGAATCTTCGAGTCAGCATGCCGATCCGGATGTAATCGACGCTGTCAGCGGCGCCTTGAAGGCCCTGGGCCGCGAGATGGAGGAGGTTGTTCGCGCCAGGTATTTCGAGGGGCTGTCGGTACCGGCGATCGCCGCGAGATACGAAATCCAGGACAGAGAAGTGGTCGGAATTCTCTACGAGGCCAAACGTCGCCTGAAGATTCTACTGGCCGATTTTCCAGAAAAAAGATGGGGAGTATCGACGGACGGTTTATGCCGGGTCTGCGGACATCCCGAGAGAAAAAAGATCGAGAAGATATTAATGGTAAACGCAGGATCGCGTTCATGGGGCGCTATCTGCCGGGAGGTGGAGCAGGCGGTGGGAGAAAGGTTTTATCCCCCGCAGGTGCTCAAGGCGCACTTGAAACATATAGCGGCAAAGGATCGAGGCAATGACAGAGGATAACCGTCATATACAATTGAGGCTGTCCCCGGAGCTTCGCCAATAACTCGAGAAGTTATCACGCAAATACGCGATCTCGGTATCGGATGTAGTGCGTGGGGTTCTCCTTCTGGGAATGCCGGTATTCGAAACCCTGACGGATCTGCGGGAAACGATGGTCAAGAGGATAGTGGCCACGCTGAAGAAGGAGGCGCGGCAATAAAAAAGCCCCCGTGCGTTCCGGGGGCTTTGCTGAAATCTAATCAGCGCTTGTTTATTCGTTCGAGGCCAGTATCTCCTCGAATCGAGCCAGTTGTTTTTTGTAGAATTCGTTTTCCGGATCCTCGGCCACGGCCATCCTGGCCACTTCGACCGATTCGGTGCAGTTGTCCAAAATATTGCAGATTTCGGCCAGGGTGTCGAGTATCATGGCCTTTTGTTTGCCCGGTTGGGCCAGTTCGATTCCCTTGCGGCTCAACTGCTCGGCTTCTTCGAGATTGACGAGGTTTTCGAAACACCACCAGGCGAAGCTGTTGAGTTCGCCGGC
>CAZDAH010000074.1:1278-5043 GCA_964503405.1 uncultured Ignavibacteria bacterium | reverse complement strand
CGGGTCCAGGTTGCGCCGGCGTCCTCGGTCCAGCCTTCGGGCATTGTCGCTTTCTTGAATTTCACGGCGGCATCGTTGTCATGCGTGACATAGAGCGCCTTGGCCACCATCAGTTCATTGTGGGCCCCGACAGCTTCGGGATTGTCGCTGGCTGAGGCCAGCTTCAAGCCGGCTTCAATATAGGGCCCCACCATATCCAGTCGATCCTGCTGTCTGGCCATGTAGGTCACTCTCATGGCTGCGGTGATCTTGCTTCTGGGGTCGGCCGCGCCAGACTTCAATACCCTATCGGCTGCAGAGGCGACATCATCAAACGTAAACTGCTCGCCCTCCACCCCGTAGAACGTGTTTGTAAATATTTTATAGGAGTAATCGGTGCCGGGGTCGGTGTTGAGAGCTACAGCTGTATTGAGGAAACTGACCGCCTCTTTGTATTGGCTCATAGCGCTGCTGTAACGAGCCAGGGCGTTCGCCAGCGCGGCGGTCGGCTCGGATTCATAACGTTCCAGCTTTTGATCGATTGTGGAAAGATCGGTCAACGCGGACAGCAAGGTCTCCAGGTGCATCTGTTTCGAATAACCCACCCATCTGTCCACTGTCTGACCGTCGGAATTGAGCATTACGAAAGTCGGGTAGGCGCGCACGGAAAACTCCCTGGCCAACTCGACGCCCTCGCCTTTTTCGGCGTCAACCTGATAGAGAAAAACTGATTCCAACGATTTGATAACGTCGGCGTCCTCATTCGCTTCACGAGCGAACGTCTTGCAAGCCCCTCACCAGGTGGTGAAGAAGTCGACCAAAAGCGGCTTGTCGAGTTTCGCCGCTTCGGCCCTGGCATCGGCATATGACATGGTGGTCCCGTCAGCCTGCGCCATTGCGAAAGCGAACGCAAACAGAACTGCCGCGATCAAGGCTGCTTTTTTCATAGTTTGATCCTTTCCTGAAAACGGTGAAAATTCAAAAGTGAGCCAATCTCGATCTATAAGGATAATAACGGAAAATCGGCCCTTTTTGTTTCTCTGAGAATACAGGCCCGGTCGAATTGCCCATCAGTAAGCGGATAGTCATATCGATTTTATCTCATTCAGGCCTTATTTTTCGAATCCGATCATAATTGAACTATATCAAGCGAAAGTAAAATTAACAATCGATAAAACCGGAATAAAGGCTCTATTCTGAATTCGGTTATTGAGCGGCGCTTTGAAACGGATTCAGACAATGGGGGCATTGTTTGGCCAGGTTGTTGATAATCTCACCGCATTGGGGGCAAAGTTTGGAGGAGAGCTTATATTTTTCGTCGTATTTGCTTATACGCTCTTGAATCCGGCGATAGAAAGCTTCGAAATTTTCCCTGTCGAATTTCTCCAGCTTCAGGGTTCCCCTGCCGCCTCGCATTCTCAGTTCTATGCTGTATCTTCCGAAACTCGCTGAGACTTTCACGTGATCGAACTTGCCCCAACCGATATCGTCGACTTCGTTGCTCAGGCCCCACCATCGGCTCCTGCAGATCATCAGGCGCTTGTCGGTCGGGACCAGCGACGCTGGGTGGGCATCGAGGCGGCATTTTATTTTTCCCAGGTTATAGGTCTTATCTCCTTCGGGGATAAATTTGAGGATAGTCTCGTGCGGCTTCATTTCCGATCTGCTCCATTCATATTCGTTCTTTAATAATATTCGGATTATGCGGCCGATACTTAAACAAATCCCTGCTCGCGTCTGTCAACCGGCGCCGAAAAGATCTTTTTCCACCACGGTAGAGGCGATATGACTTTCATGATCTTGTCGAGGGATGCCCGAGTTGCCAGTTCCCCTCTCCTGACGCAATACCTTACCCGAGAGAAATTGGCCCAGTGCACAGCCGTTATCCGCGGAGATATGACGATATCGGCCATCGACAGGTCTATCAGCCGGAGCCTGTTTTGGGCGATGGTATCGGCCCGAAGAATAACTTCCAGGCCGGTCGAGCACTCCTCTTCCTTGATCCCCGGGGAAACGTCGACCGCGATAACCTTGCCGGCTCCCATATTTCTGGCGATTTCAACGGGTACGATGGCGATGGGACCGCCGTCAGCCAGGATCTTGCCGTCGGTCTCCAGCGGAGGAAAGGCGCCCTCCACCGCTGCCGACGCGTAGACCGATTCGATTATTGGACCGCTGGTCATGACCTCGGTCTTGCCGGAACGCAGATCCACAGCCACCGCCGCGAAAGGCAATTTGCAGTTTTCAATTATATCGTCGCGAAAAAACGCCCGCAGCGGCTCGAGAAGTATTTCCTTCTCCTCGAGGGAAACTCGAGTCAGGGTCTTAATCCCGACATATTGTTTTTTCACGTAGTTTGTCAGGTCGCGAAAAAGATCGCGCTGGTTCTTCGAGTGAGGCTGGCCGAGAAAACCGAGCCATTTGCCTTTCACTCCGAAACTCTCTATGTAGGAGATTACTTTCTTCTCGACTGTCTCGATATCGCCATACTGGGCGAACATGCCCCCGATAACCGCTCCCATTGACGTTCCCACGACCAGGTCGGGCACGATGCCGGCCTCCGAGAGCACGCGAATAACGCCGATATGAGCGAGGCCTCGAGCTCCGCCTCCACCCAATACGAAAGCGACTTTCGTCTTTTTCCCGTCCACCAACCCAGCCATACCACCAAACAGACGGTTTTTCAATAGTTATCGGAAAGCCCGAGGCCAAAAAAAACCGGGCCATAGCGGCCCGGCTCTAATCAGCTCCTCTGCAAAGAGGACTATTTCATGCTTCCCGATTCGGGGGTAAGATTCGCGGTTGACGAGACCATACCGTCGGATTTGGCTTTTGCGGTCTCAACGTCCTTCGATTCTATTTTCTCGACGCTTCCCTGGACATCGGCGTCATGGCAGGATCCGCCGGTTTCAGCCGAGGCCCGCTGAGCTTTCGCGGCAGCGCACTTCGCTGCGCATTCGGCCGACATTTTCGCATCCGCCTTCATTGCCTTGGCCTTCGAAGCGCAAGCGCTCGCACCGGCCGTCTGTAAATCAACCGACGGCGCAGCGGCTTTCATTGTCTTGACCTCGCCCCCTTCTTTTATGCAAGGCTGAGGGCAATCGGCTGACACCGGGCAGAATTCAGCTTTAGCGTCCGCCTTCATTACTTTGGCCTTCGACCCGCACGAACCGGCATTGGCCTTCATAGCTCTGGCCTTGGAGGCGCAGGCATTGGCCTTAACATCGGTCTTCTCCACCGATACAGCCGGCATGACTTCCACCGCGGCCGCAGAAACGCCGGTATTCGAGGCCGAGTATGCTGCCGAACCGCCATTGGAAGTTTCGACGTTGGCTTTCATGGCCTCGGCCGAGGCTTTCTTTTCGCCGCAGGCGTAGGCGAAGGTGACTCCAAGAGCCAGAGTAAGAACCAGGGTAAGTCCGAGAATTCGTTTCATCGTTGTTCCCCTTTCAAAACTATTGTGATTATCATTATCATCATTCTCAACACATTATATATAGGATTGGTTTCCAAAGTTCAAGACTTTTTTCGAAAATCTAAAAGGTAAGTGGAGTCGCTAATTGATGTTAATCCGCGGCACAGGCTTTTTTTGTTGTCGAATTATAGTCCGTCGAGCGGGCAATGATTCAATAATTTCCAGAGGATTCCGGTATGTGGAAATCAGGTTTTTCGGATGGCCAGGACAGTGAGGTCGTCTTCCAGCTCGGTCTTGCCGGAGAATTTCCTGACCGATTCCATCAGGTTTTCGAGGCAATCGTTAAGATCTGAGCCGGGGATGTATTTCAG
>CAZDAH010000074.1:0-1268 GCA_964503405.1 uncultured Ignavibacteria bacterium | reverse complement strand
CCTCTTTGACTACATCTTTGAAAACAAGGAGAAGATCGCCGGTTGAGAGCTCCGCGATTCTTTCCTCGAAGGCGAAGTCTTCGTGAACGCCCAGCACGCCTCCGGTAGATTCCAGTCTTTCTATTGAGCCTTCGGCTCTCATCACGACGGGCAGGCTATGACCGGCATTGGCATATGCGATTTCCGATCGAGATTTTCCGTCGGGTCTCAAAGACAAGCAGATCATGGAGACGAATCGAATGACCGGCAGATTTCTGCAGAGCAGCTTGTTCAACCGGGATACGAGCAACGCCGACGACTGAATTTCCTCGGCGAGAATCCTGAGCGATCCCTGGACATTGGACATCATCAGCCCGGCGGGCAAGCCCTTGCCCATGATATCCGCAATCACTACGCGCATCGAACCGCCATCACCCGGGAGAAAATCATAATAATCGCCGCCGACGGTGCGGGCGGCGAACGATTTCACGGCGATATCGAACCCATCGATCCGGGCCACCTTCTGGGGGAGCAATGCCCTGTGAAATTTGCTGGCCAGGAAGAGCTCTTCCTGTAGCGATTCTTTTTCGCTGTCGCTGATGCAGTCGAGGCAGACCTGGGCCACGGGCTGAATTTCGAGCAAGTAGTGCTCCACTTTGCCGAGGCAAACCTTGCATTCTCCATAGGAGTGATTCTCGACTCTGCCCAGGGCGCTTTTAATATCGCCGAGCAGTGTTCGCACCCGGCCGACATCGCGCTCCCCGACAGCCTGCGCGGAGCCCAGCCAGGAATTTAGGTTATGCTCCCGCTCCAAGAGCAGGTTCTTGAAATGTTCCAGATCAGCAATTGTCATGTTCTCATCCCCGCACGCTAATATACGGAAATATTCTTATCGCTGTTGCATATTTTGATAACCGCCGGGCCAGGTCTACAGCGCGAAAATCAGAAGACTATGCCGCCTCTCAAGATGAGCCCGGTACCGAAATAGGCCTCGAAATCGTCGTTGCCGCCGTTGGGGGATCCCCATAAACCGATCTCGCCCAGCCAGGAAACGCTGCCCGGCGTGGAATAGACGATATCCACATACCCTTTCAGAACCATATATGTGGTGCTGGCGTAAATGTCCATTTTCCCCAGGGTCCCATAGCCAATTCCGATGCCTGGCTTGAAAGTGAAGCTGCTTGTTTGGCTGTAGATTATGGCTTTGATAGTCACGCCGAGGTCGAACAGAGAATTCGACGTTTCGTAGGCGTTGATCCGATGAACGTCAATATAGCCGCCGCCCGTGA
>CAZDAH010000073.1:12691-15204 GCA_964503405.1 uncultured Ignavibacteria bacterium | reverse complement strand
TCTACGTGGAGCAGAACGCGGCCTGCACGCTTTCTTACGCCTCGATCACGAAAGCAGACATAGGGCTGGAGATGCGCAACAACTCAACCGCCTACATCGCCAACAGCACGATCAGCGATAATTCCCTGACGGGGGTATACAATTACAAGGGATTGCTGGAGATCGTAGATTCCGATGTTGATAATAATCTCTTATACGGGATTGACGCGCTATACGCGGGAAACGTCATTGATAATTGTCGTCTTATTGGGAACGGCAAATACGGCATCCGAGTTTCCGGCACGACCGCGTCAAGCGATTCCACCATAGTTAATGCCTGCAAAATAACCGATCCTCCTATGGGTTCGGCATACGGGATATCCGTTAGTAACAACGATTATGTCAGAATCGAAGCATGCGAAATCCGGAAATACGACCAGGGCGGGATCTATCTGCTGAAATCCGATCCCATCATCAAGAATACCAGCGTTAAGGTCAACAGCATCTATGGCATCTATGCATTCGATGCTTCAGATCCTCGTATCCGCAAATGCAACATAGACAGCCTGCAGATCGGCGTGAAAGCGGCCAAATCGTCGTTGCCCAACATAGGCATAGTTTCGATGCCGCTGGCAGATTCGGGTCTTTGCGATTTCAAGAATTGCAGCCAGTACTATATTTACTCCGATTGGGGGCTAAACCCTCCGACACTTTTTGCGGAAGCCAACTATTTCGGAACTCTTGGCCCGATTCCATCGAAATTCTACGGCACGATTGATTATACACCATGGATTACCTACGACCCGTTCCCTAAATTCGAAATAGAATGGCAGGAACCGTTGTCATTCAGGCTCAATTCAAACTACCCCAATCCCTTCAATCCCAGGACTCTCATATCTTTCGTCATCGAAGAACCGTCGCACGCAATTGTCGAGATACACAATCTTCTGGGCCAGAAAATCGTGACCATTGTCGATAGATATCTACCAGCCGGAGAGCATATGTTCGAGTGGGATGGCAAAGACTTCCGAGGGGTCCCTGTCGCTTCCGGGATATATTTTTATACCATCCAGACGGATGACGCTTGTCCGATAGGAGGGTAAGATGCGTTTCATAACAATAATAGTCGCGTTAGCGATTCTGGCCCCTGCCTCGCGCGCCGCAGAAATTACGGTAAATCTCGATCGATGCGTCGTCTTGAATTCCAATAATGACCGGACAGCGGAGAGCAGAGTGGCTTTGCATTTTGATTTACCCCCGGAACTCGTCGGGAAAGAAGTGATTTTTGCCGAGTTATATTTCGAACTGCCGATTCAACCGCTCCGATCAGATTCTCTGTTCGAATTGCGGTTTGCCTCGTTTTCTGCGGAGTGGTGGGAGAATACTATCGATTACGATAACAGCATCGAGATAGCCGACAGTATCGGTGTAGGCTGCCACACCGCCGTTCTGGGCATCAACAACCTTTTTCAAATAGACCTGACGGATTATTTGATGGCCATTGTCGAAGGCAACCGCCTTAACTACGGGCTACTGGCGTCCGCAGATCTTCTGGGCGACTTGAACATCAGACTGCAGGATAATTTGGGTCCTGTGATCAGACAAGCAGCCAGAGTGAGGATAGTTTATAGATAAAGTCTGGTTTGAGGAATTAATGATTTATTAACCTAATACGGATTTTTCATTAATACGCTCAAAACCTCGCGCTTCTTGGCGATCTCGGGAACGGCACCACGTCGCGGATATTGGCCATCCCCGACATATACATAAGCACCCGGGCGAATCCCAGCCCGAAACCGGCGTGCGGGCAGCTGCCGTAGCGGCGAAGATCGTAATACCACCAGATGCTCTCTTCCTTGACCCCGAAAAACTCCACCTGCTTTTTGAGAATATCGAGCCTTTCCTCGCGCTGGCTCCCGCCGATGATCTCGCCGATCTGAGGAACCAGGACGTCCACCGCGGCCACCGTCTTCTCGTCGTCGTTGAGCCGCATATAAAACGCCTTGATTTCGCGCGGATAATCGCGCACCATGACCGGCGCCTTGAGATGCTCCTCGCAGAGGTAGCGCTCGTGCTCGGCCTGCAGAGCCGCTCCCCATTCCACGGGGAACTCGAATTTCTTTTTTGATTTTTTCAGGATCTCGATAGCCTCGGTATAAGTGATAATCTCAAATTTCGATTTGACCAGCAATTCGAGGGTGGCGATCCTGTCTTTCTCGACCCAGGTGTTGAAAAACTCCATCTCTTCCGGACAATTATCAAGGGCGTATTTGAAAAGGTAGAGGATGAATTCCCCGGCCAGACGCATATCCTCGTCCAGATCGCAAAAGGCCATCTCCGGCTCGATCATCCAGAACTCAGAGAGATGCCTTGAAGTGTTCGAGTTCTCCGCCCGAAATGTCGGCCCGAACGTGTAAACGTCGCCTAACGCCGTGGCCATGATCTCCGCCTCCAGCTGCCCGGAGACCGTCAGGAACGTCTGCTGGCCGAAGAAATCCCGGTCGTAATCCACCTGTCCGTCGATCATCGGTATT
>CAZDAH010000073.1:7549-12681 GCA_964503405.1 uncultured Ignavibacteria bacterium | reverse complement strand
ATCGGTATTTTGTTCAGATCGAAAGTGGTGACCCAAAATTGCTCGCCCGCGCCCTCGGCGTCGGTGGCCGTGATCATGGGGGAGTGGATATAATAGAATCCCCGTTCCTGGAAGAACTTGTGAATGGCATAAGCGATTTTGCTCTGGAAACGATTGACTGCCCCGAAGGTATTAGTGCGGGGGCGAAGATGCGCTATCTCGCGCAGGTATTCGAACGAATGACGTTTCTTCTGCAACGGATACTCCACAGGGCAATCGCCTACAACTGTGAGAGTCGCCGCTTTCATCTCGATCTTATGCTTTCTCTCCGGCACCGGCATGAGCTTGCCGACAATGCGCACAGCCGCGCCCAGCCTGGCCCTGTCGAGATCGGGGATTGACTGGGGATTATCGCAAACGACCTGCAGATTCCCAAGTGAGCTGCCGTCGTTAATCTCCAGGAATGTCAAATTCGGCGAATCTCGCCTGGTGCGCACCCAGCCCATGACGATCACCACACTGGCTGATTCGCCCGGTTTAGCCAGAATCGTGTTAATCTTGGTCCGTTCGAAGTAGTCCACTTTTATTCTCCCTTCGCGATCCGATATATATTATTTATAGGAAAAAAGCAACAGGAGTATGGGGGTCTGGGAAGCGGACGCCGAGATGCACGAATAATTGCTCGCCGGCCAGTTTTGCCCTCAAGTAACCATTATGCTATATAATATTTATGGATCGATGTTGCCTGTCAGAATGTTATTTTATTACTTGACATTGGGCGAATAGCAGCTATTATTAATTACGAAAGGATCTTTGTATTCCCTGATTTTCAGGGAAAAATTAAATAACAACAAATCATTGCCACCTTATCCAAGGAGGTAATCATGTCGGGTAATCTGAAGTTAGAGAGTATCGCCACTTTTCTGGTTCTACTCTCGGGCGGGATTGCCGGATTTGCCCAGGGCCCCGATCTGACCCCGGTAGTTTATTTGCCGGGAGACGCCGAGATTCTTCCGGCGGCGGGGGATCAATCAGAACCTGACGTCGAAAAAGGAAGCCAATCGTATCTTTTCGTGTGGGAAGACAGCCGTACTCATTTGAATGAAGATGCCCTCTACGAACAGTCGGAAGTGGATATCTACGGAGCGCGCATGAACTCTGACGGCGTTCTGCTCGATTCGATCCCTATCGTAATCAGCCAGGAAGCGGATGAGCAGACGGATCCGGTGGTTTGCTGGAACGGCCAGAACTGGCTGGTGGTCTGGCAGAGCCTCGACATAAACCCGGCCGAAACTTACTACAGCGCTCACATCCATGCCGCCCGCGTCAGCCCGGCGGGTGAGCTTCTGGATGACCCGCCGATCGAGGTGCACGTCTATCCCTGGTCGGGCACCACGGTCTTCACGGCCTCAAACCTCGGTTCCAACTGGGTCGTTTTTTCACAGGGGTCGTCGGCAGGAGAATCAAGTATCCTGGGATTCAGGATATCACCGCAGGGAGTGGTTCTTGACCCCAATGGCGTTTTGATCCTGTCGGAAACTTACTACGCACGGTATTACTTCAACCTGGCCTTCGCCCAGGATGAATTGTTCTTCGTCTGGCTGGATTATGATGACGTTAAGGGTCTCAGATTGACTCCGGAATTGAATCCGATTGCCCCAGGCCCGTTCAGAATATCTCCCGTTGGCGGTTACGACAAGAGAAGGCCTACTATGGCCACCGACGGCGCCGATTTCCTGGTGGGCTGGGAGGATTACCTGCAGGGCTGGTATAGCAACCCGGTGGTAGCGAGAGTCACTCACGACGGGCAGGTCCTCGATCCTAACGGAATTCAATTAGCGGTCATGTCCGGCGTCAACAACTCTCCACGGTTAGTCTGGGATGGTTCGAATTGGTTCGGCGCCTGGGGCGAGTTGTATGTTGCCAGAGTTGACGCCGACGGCAACGTGCTTGATTACGGAGGCGTGCACTTCCCCGACTTGAAAGTCGAGGAGATTGCCGCCGGGGTGAACGGGGGCATCCAAGTAACTTACAGAGACGGGCAGCATACTCTTCCTCTCCCCTGGGATATCTTCAGAGGGGCCATCTCCGCCGATATGGAGGCCCAGGCGCCGGAGTGCATCTCCCTGGGGAGGCCAAGCCAGGTTCAGTCGAAATTTGCGGGTAACGGCGCAGGTTGGATGGGGATATACGTCAGTCGGGTCTCGCACGATAATCGGATAATGATACAGCCGTTAAACGGCGACGGCAGCCCTGTGACGAGCGAGCCGATTCAACTGGCCAACAATCCCTACCTTGATTTTCCGTCCATCGCGTTCAACGGCTCTTTGCATCTGGCTATCTGGCACTACGGCACGGACGATTGGATATACGGCCGTCGTGTCCTGCCTGATGGAACTCCGCTGGACGACGTTCCACTGGCGATAATGCCCGGTTATGAAGCTGACGTTGAGGCTGTGGGCGACAATTTCGGAGTTGTCGGTATATACAAAACTTTCAGCAACGAGGTCATCCATCCCTTCATAGTGCGCGTCAGCGGCCAGGACGGGACAGTACTCGACCCCGCACCCATAGCGCTGGGCGGGTCCTTTGCGCAGGCCCCGAAGGTTACCTCATTCGATGGTCGATGGCTGGCCGTATGGAAACGTCATTACACCCACGACAATCCCGATAATGACGTGTTGTGCGCCCTCATAAACCCGGATGGGGTGCCCTCGGCCCCCTTTCCCGTGACCGGCGGATCGCGCCGCTACTGGCCGGAGGCCTCCGGAGGGGCGGACACCGCCCTCATCGCCTGGCATGATAAGGTGGGCGGAACGAATTATAATCTGTATGGAAAACGTCTTCTTGCAAATGGCAATCTGCTCGATGGCACCGGAATCGGAATCTCCGTCGCTCCGGAGCATCAGGAAAACAGCGCCATCGGCTGGGACGGGACACAGTTCATAACATTGTTCGAGGACAGGAGGAATAGAACATATTTTTTCGATATGCGCACCGATATTTATGCAGCCCGTGTTACTCCTGGTGCCGTGGTGATAGACCCCGATGGATTCGTTTTCGCCAACGCCGGGATTCCCGAGATGCAACCTTCTGTCGCCGGCAGTAATGACTACTCTTTGCTGGCTGCATCTGTTTTCAGAGATCAGACGCCGTATGCTGCCTACAGGGTAGGATTCCGGTTTCTCGGCGCTCTATCTCCTCAGGATATCCCCACCCTCTCCGAGTGGGGTATGATCGTTCTGATGTTGCTGTTGCTGGCCGGAGGGACGATTGCTTTAATACGGCAGAAGAAGATGGTCATAATTAAGGCTAACTGAAAAACTGAGAGGGGCAGGGTATTACCTTGCGTATGAGGTCTTAGCAAAAATCCACCATAATACCGCAGGAGGACGAGATGCTTCAGAGATTTGCAATTACGATTGCGGTGGCCGCGGCAATACTACCGCAGCAAACTTTTCCCGGGCAGAGCCCGGATCACGACCCCGGGAACCAGGCCGTTATGACGAGCCTGAATTCGGTGCCGCTGTCTTTTGTCCAGAATCAGGGTCAATTCGGGCCCGAGGTTCTGTTCAGGGCGCAGGCCGGACATGCGGCCTTTTATTTTTGCAAGGACGAAGTCGACTACGTGTTTTCAAGTAACGGCAGTAATCCGCCGGATCGGCATTCCCTGATTTCGCCCGATATGGACGGCTCGCTGCTTCAACTCCTGAGACCTGAAGACAGGCAAGGGGCGTTTATCAAGGCCAGGCTCGTCGGAGGAAACCCCGACCCGGTAGTCCGGGGCCTGGATCGGCAGGCCTTTAACAGCAACTATTTCCGCGGCTTTGACGCCGGCGCCTGGCGCACGGACGTGCCCAACTTCTCAGCCGTTCTTTACGAGGACGTCTACCCCGGTATTGATTTGAAATATCGGGGCAATGGTCGTTCCATGATATACGACTTCATCGTTAAGCCAGGTGCTGATCCTTCGCAGATCGCTGTCAGTTACGAAGGCGTGAAAGACCTTTCGATAACGCCGGAAGGAGAAATGCGGGTCTCTACGGAGATTGGCGCTTTTTACGAGCAGAAGCCATACGTATATCAGGAGATTGCGGGGGCCAGGCTCGAATTAGCGGCGCGATATCAGATTCAAGGGCCGGGGATTTTCGGCTTCGAACTGCTTTCGGATTACGATAGGGGCTATCCCCTGATCATCGACCCGGAGCTTCTTTACAGCACCTTTCTGGGCGGAAGCGGATGGGATTACGGATATACTATAGCTGTAGACGGGGAAGGGAACTCTTATGTCGCCGGAACCACAGCTTCCTCGGACTTCCCTGTGCTAAGTCCCTATGACAATACGCACAACGGGGAGGACGATGTGTTTGTCACCAAGCTGTCTGCTGATGGCTCCTCGATTCTCTACAGTACATATATCGGCGGGACCGCCTGGGAATCCGCCAGGAGCATTGCGGTCGACGGTTCCGGCAACGCTTATGTCACCGGGCTGGTCAACTCCGATGATTTCCCCAGGGTAGGCGCCTACGACAATACCCTGGGAGGATTCGCGGACGCTTTCGTACTCAAATTGTCCCCCGCCGGCAATTCACTGCAGTATAGCACGTTCTTGGGCGGGTCCGTAGGACAGGAGGAAGGATGGGGTATCGCCGTGGACGGCTCAGGAAGCGCCTACGTGACCGGCAGTACAAACAGCTCGGATTTCCCGACCGTCAACGCCTACGATCCCACTTATATCGGAGTGGACGCCTTCGTTACCAAGCTCTCGCCGGCGGGCAACTCCCTCGTTTACAGCACGTATCTTGGAGGCAGCCTGGCCGAACGCGGTTACGACATCGCCGTCGATGGTTCGGGCAATGCGTTTGTAACCGGGTATACAAACTCTTCCGATTTTCCGACGGTCAACGCCTATGACGACACTTTTAACGGCGTCTACGATCTCTTCGTAACCAAGTTCTCATCTTCGGGGGATGCTCTCGAGTATAGCACTTACATCGGTGGAAGCGGCCTCGAAGAACCAAGCTCGATTGCCCTGTCGAGTTCAGGAAGCGCATTTGTCACGGGCTCGACTCAGTCCACTGATTTCCCCACCGTCAATGCCTTCGATGAGACTCGTGACGGCGGGGGCGACGCTTTTGTTTCAAGCCTGTCGG
>CAZDAH010000073.1:2608-7539 GCA_964503405.1 uncultured Ignavibacteria bacterium | reverse complement strand
CTGTCGGCCTCTGGGAATACCCTCCTCTATAGCACATACCTCGGGGGGATAGGCGGCGAGACAGGCTGGGGTATTGCGGTAGATGGTTCGGGCCGCGCTTTCGTCGCGGGAGGGACTGCATCTTCTGATTTTCCCATGGTCGATCCCTATGACGGGACTATCAACGGTGGCTACGATGTTTTCGTAGCCGCCATAGCAGCGGACGGCGGATTCATCGTTCACAGCACCTTCCTGGGAGGAAACGCCACTGACGCCGCCTGGGATATTGCCCTCGATGGTTCCGGGAACGCCTATATAACCGGCGAAACCTGGTCTTCCGACTTCCCCACCCTTAACGCTTACGATAACAGCCTCAGCAGCGCCCCGGACGCTTTCGTGGCCAGATTCGCCGCGGAACCCGTGGCGGTACCGGCGCTTTCGGAATGGGCAATGATCATTCTGACCTTATTGGTAACGTCGGCAGCCACCGTTGGCGTAATTCGCAGGAGAAAACTCGGTTTCGAAAGCATTGGCTGAGCGCCTTTAAAAAAACTTCGTGATCCGGACGGCGAAAGCAGGAATTTCAGTTTGCCGGCCTGATCGGATACGAACGCCGTTTATTTTTGGCGCAAGAAAATTCGTGTATAAAAATCCATCCATAGTAAAATCCCGTTCTCGAACTATTCGGCTTATCATTCCATAAGCGGAAATTTGGCTTGACGATACCGGCCATTCCTGTTAATTTCCGGCATTGTGAAAGTCGATTTCAGACAAATCAAACCCGAAGGATCGGATTTCAACTATTCCGAATTGCCGGAAGAACTCGACCTGGCCGCGGACGGGATCGAATTCTCCGAACCGATCGAAGTCGCTATCGCCGCCACCAAGACTGGGGACGAGCTGATAGTTCAGGGCACAATTTCCACCAAGGCCGAATTGGAATGCGCCAGGTGCCTGGATAGTTTCGAGACCGAGATAAGCTCCAAGCTGCAGTTCGTAATACAGTTGATCGAGATAAGCCAGCCTCAGGATTCCGATGACGACGATTTCGTGGTGATGCCCAAGACAGCCCAGGAATATGATATCGGACAGCGGGTTAGAGAGGCGATTTTGCTGGAACTTCCTTTGAAGCCTCTTTGTTCTGAAACCTGTTTGGGTTTGTGCCCGATGTGCGGCACCAATCTCAACGAATCCGATTGCGATTGCACCCCCGACAAAGTCGATGAAAGATGGGATTCATTAAGGCAGCTTTTTGACGAGTAATCAATAAACCGGCGGGCAGCTTCGAGATGACCGCGTAAAACGAAAAAGAGGATAGAAATGCCATTACCAAAAAGACGTCACTCCAAAGCCAGGGGCGCCAAACGCAGAACTCACTGGAAACTGTCCAAACCGAATGTTGTCGAATGCCCGCATTGTCATGAGCCGAGGCTCTCTCATCAGATCTGTCCGAGTTGCGGATGGTATAAAGGTCGTGAAGTAGTGCCTGTGACTGAGTCCAAATAATGACCGAACCGGGCAAAATCAGTGTTGCCATAGACGCTATGGGAGGCGATCACGCCCCCTTTTCTATAGTTGAAGGCGCCGTATTAGCCCACAAAGCTTTCGGCAATAGGGTCAATCTCATACTCGTCGGCGATTCCGGCGTAATTAATAACGAACTTCAGAAGCTCAAGGCCCTCGATTTTCCCATTAGGATAGTCCACAGCGATGAAGTTATCGGGATGGGCGACGAACCCGCCGAGTCGGTTCGCCGAAAGAAAAACTCCTCCATCGTCGTCGGGCTGGAACTCCAGAAAAAGGGGGAGTGCGACGCGTTCATTTCAGCCGGGAACACAGGCGCGGTCATGGCCGCCTCGCTGTTGACATTGGGGCGCCTCAAAGGGGTCAACCGCCCGGCGATCGGCACCTTCTTCCCCAGTGAAAGAGGACGCACGCTCGTTCTCGACGTCGGGGCCAACTCCGACTGCAAGGCGATCAACCTCTACCAGTTCGCCCTGATGGGAGCGATCTACTTCTCGCGCATGTTCGACAACGATCGTCCGGTGGTCGGGCTGTTGTCAATAGGCGAGGAAAAGTCCAAGGGGAACGAATTGACGCTGGAATCGCACAAAATGATCTCCTCCGCCGATTTGAATTTCACCGGCAACCTGGAGGGACGCGATATTCTCAAGGGCAAGGCCGACGTGGTAGTCTGCGACGGTTTTGTCGGCAATATCATCTTGAAATTCGCCGAATCGATCAACAGTTTCCTTCGCAAGTCTATCAGCCGGAAAATCAAGGTCAATCCCTTCGCCAAGGTCGGGGCTTTGCTGCTGAAACCGGCTTTCAGCGATCTCAGAAAAAAACTCGATTACGCGGAGTACGGCGGGGCGCCGCTTCTGGGAGTTAACGGAGTCTCGATAATCTGCCACGGCGGGTCATCGGCCAAGGCGATAAAAAACGCCGTGGTAATGGCCCGCACCATGGTCGCGGAAAAAGTAAACGAGCATATAGAACAAAAAATCAAAAATAACGGCAATATGACGTCTGATAAAACGGAAATAGGGCAGCACAATGGATAAATTCGCGAGAATAACGGGCACCGGCTCGGCCGCCCCGGATAATATACTCTCGAATCTGGACCTGGAGAAGATGGTCGATACGACCGATGAGTGGATAACATCGAGAACCGGGATCAAGGAGCGCAGGATCGCTCCGCCCGGCATGGCTTCCTCCGATTACGCCCTTGAAGCGTCGCGAAAAGCGCTTGACGCGGCCAGCTTGACCGCCAAAGATATCGATTTGATACTTGTCGGCACTGTTACACCGGACGCTCCTTTACCCTCTACTGCCTGTATTCTGCAGGACAAACTGGGAGCGGTCAACGCCGGCGTGGTCGATCTGGTCGCGGCATGTTCGGGATTCATCTACGGCCTGGCCTTCGCCAAGTCGATGATCCTCACGGACCAGGTGAAGAATGTTCTCGTGGTCGGGGTCGAGACTTTGTCGAGGATTGTCAACTGGCAGGACCGCAATACCTGCGTATTATTCGGCGACGGCGCCGGGGCCGCGATGGTCAGCCTTTCCGACAAACCAGGCGGAATTGTCGATACATTCCTGAAAGGGGACGGTTCCCTCAGCCACCTTCTGGAAGTCCCGGCCGGCGGCGGACGCAAGCCTCTCAACCTCGATAACATCAACAACGGCGACAGGTATATTCGCATGGAAGGCCAGGAAGTGTTTAAATCGGCGGTCAAGGCCATGGGCGACGCGGCCACCAGGATCCTGGCCAAAACAGGAATCGAATCCAGGGATATCACCCTCATGATCCCTCATCAGGCAAATATCAGAATAATCGAAGCTACGGCGAAAAGAATAAAACTTCCCATGGAAAGAGTATTTGTAAATATCCATAAATACGGCAATACTTCGGCCGCCTCGGTCCCCATCGCCCTCGACGAAGCTCTGCACGAAGGCAGGATCAAAGAAGGCGATCGCATAGTGCTGGTAGCGTTCGGCGCGGGATTTACCTGGGGCTCAGCCCTGATTGAATGGTGATATGAAGAAGACCGCCTTCTTATTCCCCGGTCAGGCCTCTCAATATGTCGGTATGGCTCGGGATTTATTCGAGAATTTTCACTCGGTCAGGCGCCTTTTCCGGACCGCGTCGGATATTGTCGGCTATGATCTGGCCGACGTCTGCTTCAACGGTCCCAAGGATAAACTCAAACAGACGATTTATACTCAACCGGCTGTTTTCGTTCATTCATGCGCCATTGTCATGATACTAAAACAGAATGACGCCGTCCCGGACGCCGCCGCGGGACACTCGCTGGGAGAGTACTCGGCGCTGGTCTGTTCGGGCGCCCTGAGTTTCAAAGAAGCCATGAAAGCGGTCGCTCTGCGCAGTTCAGAAATGCAAAAAGACTGCGACGATAATCCGGGCGCTATGGCCGCCGTGATAGGGATGGATTTCGAGACCGTCGAGGAGATCTTGAAGAAAGTCGCCGGCAAGGTAGTTTCGGCCAATTATAATTCTCCCGGACAGGTCGTGATCTCGGGAGAGACAACCGCCGTCGAGGAAGCTTGTATAAGGCTGAAAGAAAGCGGAGCGAGAAGGGCATTGACGATCCCCGTGGGCGGAGCCTATCATTCGCCGCTGATGGACAGGTCGGCGGGGATTGTCTCGGCCTATATTGATGGGAGCCTCGATTTCGGCCGGTTCGAATTTCCCGTATATTCTAACGTCTCATCAAAACCGGTAACGCTCGCGGGTGATTTCAAAAAACTCCTATCGAAGCAGATTTCCAGCCCCGTTCTCTGGCACCCGATCGTAAGTAACATGTTTGACGACGGAGTGCGCCGCTTTGTCGAAATCGGCCCGGGCAAAGTATTGCAGGGGCTGGCCGGGAAGTCAGTCGACGATTCCGAAATCGATGGAATCGATACGTTCGAGCAGCTCGACAGCTTCTTGAAGGAAAGGGTGCTTTCGGCGTGAGCAATGAGAACAAAGTGGCGCTTGTGACCGGATCGGCCAGGGGCATCGGTCTGGCAATCGCTGAAAAGCTCGGAGCTGACGGCTATTCCATCGTCATATCCGATATACTTTCCGCCGCCGCCGCGGAATCGGCCTCCAGGTTGAATTCAAACGGTATCGAGGCGACTGCCGCATGCGGCGACGTTTCCAGGGCTGACGATGTCGAGAAAATGTTCGATGAGGCTGTCCGGAGATTCGGGTCGGTTGACGTTCTGGTGAACAACGCCGGGCTTACCCGCGATAATTTCCTGATGCGCATGGATGAGAAAGACTGGGATCTCGTGATGAACGTCAACCTCAAGGGAGCTTTCTTGTGCACGAAGGCGGCGTCGAGGCTGATGATGAAAAAACGCTGGGGCAGAATCATAAACATATCGTCGGTGGTGGGAGTAATGGGCAATATCGGCCAGGCTAATTATTCGGCCTCTAAAGC
>CAZDAH010000073.1:0-2598 GCA_964503405.1 uncultured Ignavibacteria bacterium | reverse complement strand
ATTTCTTTTCGATTATACCGCTCAAACGACCGGGCCTGCCCGGGGACGTAGCCGGAGTTGTATCGTTTCTGGCCTCCGATCTGGCCTCATACGTAACCGGCCAGGTTATTCATTGCGACGGCGGAATGGTAATGTAATAATAAACGATATTCAGGAGGAATCAATGGCATCAATCGAGGAAAGAGTAAAAGAGATCATCGCGGAAAATCTCGGAGTGGACTCGGATAAGGTAACCGAAGAAGCGTCGTTTGTGGACGATCTCGACGCCGATTCTCTCGATCAGGTGGAGCTCATACTGGCGCTGGAAGAAGAATTCGACTGCACCATTCCCGAGGAGGAAGCTTCCAAAATTACCACAGTTGGCGAGGCTATCAATTATATCAACAAACACCTTGAAAAAGGCGGAGGAGACTGATTCCGGTGAGTCGAAGGGCTGTCATAACCGGTATCGGTCTTGTAACTCCCGTCGGCAATACCATCGACGAGTTCTGGGAATCGCTGATCGCCGGCAAGTCGGGCGTCGGGCCGGTCACAAGATTCGATCCCGCCGATCTTCCGACCACTATCCCCGCGGAGGTTAAGGATTTCAATCCCGACCGTTACATCGACAAGAAACAGGCCAGGCGAATGGACGTTTCTCAGCAATTTGCCGTCGTGGCCTCCGGCATGGCCATCGATGATTCCGGACTCGACCTGCACTCGGTCGATCTCGAAAGAGCCGGCGTGGTTATAGGTTCGGGTATCGGCGGTTTGCAGACATTCGAGACTCAACACAGAATATTGTTGGAGAAAAGCCCGCTGCGCGTGTCCCCGTTCTTTATTCCCATGATGATAGCCGATATGTCTTCGGGACTGGTCAGCATCCGTTTCGGATTCAAAGGGCCCAATTATGCCACCGTATCCGCCTGCGCGTCGTCGGGGCATGCTATCGCCGATGCCGTCATGATGATCCAAAGAGGATCGTCGGACTTGATGCTGGCCGGCGGTTCGGAAGCCTCGATTACCCTGATCTCCTGCGCCGGGTTCTGCGCGGCCAAGGCCTTATCTACTCGAAACGATGAGCCGGAAAGGGCCAGCAGGCCGTTCGACGCTGAGCGCGATGGTTTCGTGCTGGGAGAGGGAGCGGCGGTGCTGGTCATAGAAGAGTTGGAACACGCCAGGGCCAGAAAGGCAAGAATCTACGCCGAAATCGCCGGATTCGGAATGTCGGGAGACGCGTTTCACATGACCGCGCCTTTGCCCGACGGCGACGGGGCGGCCAGAAGCATGAGAGCCGCTTTGCGCGACGCCGGAGTCGCCGCCGAAGAAGTCGATTATATCAACTCCCACGGTACGGCAACGGAGCTGGGAGATATAGCCGAGACGAAGGCGGTCAAGTCGGTGTTCGGGGAGAACGCCTATAATATCCCGATCAACTCCACCAAGTCGATGATCGGGCATTTGCTGGGTGCCGCGGGGGCCGCGGAAATCGCCGCTACTGTACTGCAGATGAACCGCGGCAAGCTCCATCCCACCGTCAATCTCGATACCCCGGATCCGCAGTGCGATCTCGATTATGTCCCCAACAAGGCACGCGTCGCCGATATTCGCTGCGCCATTTCAAACTCGTTTGGTTTTGGAGGGCACAATATCTCGATCCTGCTGAAAAAAATCGCGTGAAGGGTTAATGAGCTTTTCAATCTTCAAATCACTCTTCAAAATAACGGATAACCGATTCTCCGAGTTGGAAAACGTCATCGGCTACCGATTTAATAATAAAGTTCTTCTTCAGAGAGCGCTCTCCCATCGTTCCAGCGTGGAAAATGAACCGTCGAACGAACGGCTCGAGCATCTCGGCGACGCCGTCCTGGGCCTGGTAGTCTCGGAGTTCCTTTTCAGCAGATTCCCCGATATGAACGAAGGGGAATTGACCAAGATGAAAGCGTCGCTGGTCAACGAGGCGGCCCTCTGGAAAGTCGCCGGTAAATTCAGACTCGGCGATTTTATCCTGCTCAGCAAAGAAGAGGAAAAATCGGGAGGGCGAAATAAACCGTCGATCGTAGCCGACGCCACCGAGGCCCTGCTCGGAGCCATATATCTCGACAGCAGCCTCGAAAAGGCACGACTGTTCATAAGGAAATTCATGCTCGATGATTTCCAAAACCTGGCCAATGATAAAGCGACGTATAATTATAAGGGCGAACTTCTGGAGATGATGCAGGGAAAGGGCGCCGGCGTTCCGCGTTATGAAATCGTCAACGAAGAAGGACCGGACCACATGAAGGTCTTCGATGTCGCGGTTTCGGTCGACGGTACCCGCTTCGGAGACGGTAGAGGCTCCACGAAGAAAGAGGCTGAGCAGAAAGCCGCCCAAATGGCCCTCGAGTTCTTGAAACAGAAAAACGGCGGGAATTAAGATAAAGACGATATTTGACGCATCTGCGGGAACGAAAGCCGCTCGGCGCGGCTTTATCTGATAAGAGGGAAATATGAAGATTGCCGTGCTGGTAAAACAAACTCCTCAGCTTTCGGAAGTATCCTGGGGCGATGACGGTCTTAAATGGGCCGATGACGCGCTCGTCGTCAGGGAACGCATTGTCGATCTCGGTCACGACTTCG
>CAZDAH010000072.1:12820-15204 GCA_964503405.1 uncultured Ignavibacteria bacterium | reverse complement strand
CGATGTCAATCACCGGGCTTACAGAACCGTTCCTTATGTGGCCAAGTCAACTGGCGTGCCCCTGGCTAAGATCGCCACCCGTCTGATGCTGGGGCATACGTTGAAGGAAATGGGGATTACCGACGATTTGCGGGTCTCGCGGTACTTCGTCAAAACGCCCGTCTTTCCGTTTGTCAAATTCCCCGGGGTGGATCCGAAGCTATCACCGGAAATGAGGTCAACCGGGGAGGTCATGGGTTTCGGCGACGATTTCGGTAGCGCGTTCTACAAAGCGCAGCTTGCCTCAGGATTGAAACTGCCGAGCTCCGGCACAATCCTGATCAGCGTCAATGACCTCGATAAGAAAGCGGCCCTCGCCGTGGCGCGGCGTTTTCAGTCGCTGGGATTCAAGCTTATGGCCACGACCGGAACCGCGTCCTTCCTTAACGACATGGGTGTGGAGACGGAGAGGGTACTTAAGGTCAACGAAGGGCGTCCCAATTTCGCCGACGTCATCAAGAGCGGGCAGGTCGATCTGATAATCAACACTCCGTTGGGAGAAGCGTCGTTTAAAGACGGCTGGGGCATTCGCACTGCCGCCCTGCAGCATAATATACCGTTTATCACTACCATCTCCGGGGCAGTGGCTGCCGTGGAGGCAGTTATCGCCTTGCGCAAGAACCGCATGAAAACCGTTTCCCTGCAGGTATTACACGGGATAGATTGACCCGCCAGCGATCATCCCGCAAGGAACAACTTCCCAGCGGCCTCGAACTGACAGATGCCTTATTCACCTGAACAAATGTTTGCATATATTCATAACCATTTACACATCAATAGAATAAGAGAAAAGGCCAAGCCATTGGGCAAAAATTCACATGTAAAGTACATGTAAAGTACATAAAAAGACTTTACATGTAATGACGTGTATAGTATATGTAAACTACGTGTAAACACTTTACACTTAATGAATGGAACCAAAAGAGGAGTTGAGAGTGGATGTTTTTAAATTACATAAACCCGATATTTCCGGAAGTAAAAACACATTATTCGAAAAGCTAAAGCCCGGTACGGACTTATCCTCTTTCATGGAAAAGACCAATCGACCTGAATATCTATTCTGGAACAAGGTCCGATATTTGCCTCGCCCGAAAGGTCTTACAGCCGAAGAGTTTTGGGCGTTGGTAAAATTTTTTCGAAAATTTTCCCACGGCAGGGTTAAAACTCCTATCCGTGATGAACAGGGCATTCCTTTTAGCTGGCAGTCAATACCTGGATTGGAATATCTACTTCACGAAGTAGATATGGGTTTGGGGGGATTAATTGAATCCGACGTGGTGGATAATCAACTTGAGCGCCGCAAATTTATCGCCAGGGGTATCTTAGAAGAAGCTATCGCCTCTTCTCAATTGGAAGGCGCTAATACCACTCGAAAAGCGGCTAAGCATATGATCAGGGAAAAAAGAAAACCGGTCAATAAATCGGAACATATGATAATTAACAATTACGAGGCGATGGTTCAAATCGAAGATCAATTAAAAAGCGAAAATCTCAGTTTAGCCACTTTGTTGGATATGCACCGAACTCTGACCAAGAACACCATCGACTCAAATGATATCGGTCGTCTAAGACGCGATTCAGACGAAGTTGTAGTATGGGATTCCGCTCGTAGCGTCATATACCATATTCCCCCTTCCGAAAGTTTTCTGAAGAAGGAAATTATCAGGTTTTTGGATTACTCCAATGATGTATCGAAGACTTCACAATTTACCCACCCATTAATCAAAGCGATCCTCCTGCATTTCTGGATCGGATACCTGCATCCCTTTACCGACGGCAACGGCAGGCTGGCCCGGGCCATATTCTATTGGTACCTGTTAAGAAAGCAGTACTGGGGATTTTCATATCTTCCGCTTTCAAGGATCATTAAGAGATCTCCTGCCCAGTATCGCGACGCTTACGTTTTTTCGGAGCAGGACGATAACGATCTCACTTATTTCATAGACTACAATATACGGAAGATTGATCAAGCAAAGAGAGAATTCGAATCTTATGTCAAGAAAAAGCAATCCGAAAGCCGAAAGATGGCGATACCCGCACGTTCGAGATATAAGTTAAATGATAGACAGATTCAGCTCTTGAGGTATTTGCATAATAACCCGGAAGCAACCACTACTATCCATACTCATTCTAATATCAACGCGATTTCCAGAGTCACGGCCAGAAAAGACCTGGAAGATCTGGAGCAAGAGGGATTTCTTACCTCGCAAAAGGTCGGCAAGGAAAGACCGTTTGGCGCAACTGAAAAAATCCACGAGTTGTTTTCGTAGCTAACGGACTTCTTGAAAACGTGGCTCACTAAGGCATGAGGATGTTTCGACAACCACACACTTAAAAAATCTCTC
>CAZDAH010000072.1:5762-12810 GCA_964503405.1 uncultured Ignavibacteria bacterium | reverse complement strand
GCGGGCGCTAACATATCGAGTCAGGCAGACCCCGCAAAGCGACTGGACCGACGAGGATTACGCTGACGCGGTAAATAAGCGTCTTAAACGTCATAAGAGGCTGACCCAAATCCTCTCAAGCTATTTCGGCAATCTCCAAAACGCGAATGTCCTGGAGATCGGCTGCGGCGACGGCGTCGGGACTATCCTGCTTGGCCTGAACCCCGTCAAGCGCGCCGTGGGAATCGACCTCGATCTGCGGTTAAAATGGCGCGACGACCGGGGAGACACGGTGCGCCGGCTGGCCGGGGGAATAATCGGTGCTGTCAATGGAAATGAAGTACCCGATCAAAAACTGGAAAACCCACCAGCCGAGTTTTACCGGATGGACGCGACCGCAACCAATTTCCCCGCCGAAAGTTTCGACATCATACTTTCACGAAGCGTCCTGGAGCACATTCCTCAGGTACTCGACCTGTACGAGGAAATCAATCGCTTGCTGCGGCCGGGAGGCATCGTCTACCAGGAGATCGACCCTTTCTACTGGATAAGGGGGTGCCACAAACGCGGTTTGGTGGATATTCCCTGGGCCCATGCCCGTCTGACTCTGGAAGAATATCGGCGATTAGTAGTCGAAAGCGAAGGCCCTGAGATCGCCGATAAACGGCTGAATCGGCTGGCGACTTTGAATCGCTACTCGATCCGGGAATGGAAAGAACTGCATGAAAAAATCCCTTTCCAACTGGTCAGTTGGCAGGAAAATAAATCGGCGTTCTGCGAAGAGGTTTTAAACGAAAATCCCGACGTCAGAACCACCCTGCTTCCAGGATTGACTTTTGACGATCTGCTGATTGAGAGGATCATTGTCGCTCTGAGAAAACCGGCCTGATTATCGACGACGGTTTTTTCCCCGTATCAATTGCCCCTTCGCATTCATCCATCGATCCAATGTGGATAAATCTCGCAATCAATATCAAAAAATCTTCGCAATAATTCAAAAAACTCTTGACTTATAATTGATAACCATTTTCATTTAACCGTATGGTTAAGTATTCCCGAAAGAGCATTAACTTTCGACCCGGAAAGGGACAAGAGTATGACCGAGAGAGAGATGTTCCTGCATACCTGGGAGCGCGAGTTTCCCATAACATTGAAAGTGCTGAAGGCCTTTCCGCCCGGCAAGGGGGATTTCAAGCCTCACGAACGCTCCCAATCCGCCAGGCAATTGGCGTGGATCTTCGTTCAGGCGCAAGTGGCGATTGACCAAGTTTTAAAGGGCACCTTCAAGCTTCCGCTTCAATTTCCTGACGTGCCCCAAAAGTGGGAGGAGATTCTGGCTACTTATGAAAAATTACACAACTCCCTGATGATCCTATTGCGAAAGGCCTCAGATGCAGACCTGAACAAGCCGATGACGTTTTTTCTGGGGCCGGGCAAGACGGGCGAAATTCCCAAGATGCAGTTTCTTTGGATTATGTTGTCCGACAACATCCATCACCGCGGGCAGCTCTCCGTTTATATTCGCATGGCGGGCGGCAAAGTCCCCTCGATTTACGGCCCTTCGGCCGATGAACCCTGGATGTAGCAAGAGCTTCCAAAATCTACAGGAAGCTTCTTCAAATCCTGAAAGGAGCAAGCCATGACCGAGAAAGAAATGTTCCTGCAAACCTGGGAGCGGGAGTTTCGGACCACGCTCAAGGTGCTGAAGGCCTTCCCTGCCAACAAGCTTGATTTCAAGCCCCACGAGCGCTCGACGCCTGCCCGGGAGCTGGCCTGGAGCTTTCCGATGGAAGACCGCATGGCCGTTCTCGGGGCGGCTAACGGCCGGATTGATTTCGACGATTTCCCCAAGCCCCCGGCCACCTTGGCGGAAATACTGTCGGCCTACGAAAAGGAACACCTGGAACTCGCTGGCAAAATCAATAACCTTTCTGATGCGGATTTGAATAAACTGATTCCATATCAAATGGAGCCGGGAAAGGGGAGAGAAATTCGAGTCGGCGACCTGCTCTGGTTTGCCGTTATGGACGGCGTCAACCACCGCGGGCAGTTCGCCGTTTACCTTCGCATGGCAGGCGGGAAAGTACCCTCTATCTACGGACCTTCCGCCGACGAGCCGGAGGCCGGGGGGTTCTTTTAAATGAGGGGGGATCCCATTTAATGGTGAGGGAAGCCAGAACCCTGGATAAGACCTTTTCGGCGTTGTCCGACCCGACCCGCCGGGCTATTTTGCGGCGGCTGGCAAGCGGGAAACGCTCAGTAACTGACTTGGCAAGGCCCTTCGATGTATCTCTGCCGGCCATCTCCAAACATCTGCGGGTTCTGGAAGGGGCCGGGCTTGTGATGCAGGAAAAAGACGGCCGTATTCGGCGTTGTCAATTGTCGGCCAGGCCGTTGCAGGACGCCGCCCGGTGGATTGAACGCTATCGCCGATTTTGGGAGGAGAGTTTCGATCGCCTTGACGAATGCCTGCGTGAACTGCAACGAAAGGAGAAGCATAATGACAAGAAAGAACAATGATACAGTCCGGTCGACGTCGAGTTTTCGCGTGGCGGTCAGCCGCGATTTCGATAAGCCCGCGGAACAGATATTCGACGCCTGGCTGGATCGGGAGAACGTAGGACGCTGGTGGTTCGCCACGCCCGAGGGCAAGATGACGCGAGTGGAGATCGACCCTCGAGTCGGAGGAGACTTTGTTATCGCGGAGCAGCGGGGCGATGAATTGGCCGAGCATTTCGGCGAGTATGTCGAAATCGAGCGGCCGCGGCGCCTGGTTTTCTCATTCAGGATGGATAAGAAAGAGGCGCCGTCGCGGGTAACAGTTGAGATAGCCTCCAGCGGCGAGAGATGCCGTCTCGATCTGAGCCATTCAATGGATACGAAGCGGGCCCAATACGAAGATCAGGTGCGTTCCGGCTGGAATACCGCATTGGAGAGCCTGGATCGGGTATTATCGACCACGGAGGAGCTTGTCATCACCCGCATTTTTGACGCTCCCCGAGAGCTGGTCTGGAATGCCTGGACCGATCCCGAACATCTGATGCGCTGGTGGGGACCGAAGATTTTCACCTGCCCGGTGGCCAAAATCGATTTCAGGGTGGGCGGCAGAATCCTCAGTTGCATGAGATCCGAAAGCGGGCCGGAGATCTGGCGCAAGGGAATCTGGGGCATTGGAGTATATAAGGAAATAGTGCCGCTGGAGAAAATTGTCTGTACCGACAGCTTCGCCGACGAACACGGCAACGTGGTGCCGGCTTCTTACTACGGGATGGAGGGTGAATTCCCGCTGGAGATGCTGATAACGGTGACTTTCGAGAAGCTCGAGGGCAATAGGACGCGGATGACGTTGAAGCATCGCGGCCTGCCGGCGGGAGAACATATGGCTGGCGCGATTCAAGGCTGGAGCGAATCGTTCGACAAACTGGCCGAGATTCTAAAGCAGGCTGCCGCTCAGGAATTCCCAGATGAGCGGGAATAAGAAAACAATCGAACGGTACATGGACGGTTTTCGCAATTCCGACCACGAGCAAATCTTGTCGTGCCTGACCGATGACGTCGTCTGGAGAATGCCCGGCGCTTTTGATATCGTTGGGAAGAAAGCATTTGATAAAGAGATAGAAAACCCTGCTTTCCAGGGCCGTCCGGACATTACGGTTTCCCGCATGATAGAGGAGAACGATGTCGTAATCGCCGAGGGAAAAGTTCAGGCCAAAAGAAAAGACGGCGGTATTCTCGACGCCGTTTTCTGCGATGTTTTTGAGATGATGAATGGAAAGATAAGGCAGCTTATTTCCTACCTGGTCGAAGTGAAATAAAATGCCGCAGGAAGACAGACATTTAGAGGAAAGGGAATTATGTCAGGCGCAAGTTTCGCAGTGAAAAAAAATGAGCTGAAAGTCGAAATGGAGCACGTCTTCGACGCTCCCTGCGAGTTGGTGTTCATGGCATTCACGGAATCTGAGCTCATACCCGAATGGTGGGGCCCGCGCAATGCGAAAACGCGGGTCGAAAAGAATGATCTCAGATTAGGAGGCGCCTGGAGATTTGTCTTCGCCGGCGGCGGAAGAGAGGACGCTTTCTATGGCGTTTATCTGAAAATCCAGCCGCCGGAGCTGATCGCTCATACCTTCAATTACGAGCCGATCGGGCCGGGACATGAGGTTACGGAAACCGCCGGATCGGAACAATTGAAGGATGGCAGGACCAAAGTGACCGCCGTCTGCGAATACAAGAATATAGAAGATCTCGAAAGAATGGTTGGCGCGGGTATGGAACCCGGGGCCAGCGAGTCTTACGATCGTCTGGGCGAGCCTTTGGGAACTCTGCAATATTCTAACGCTCGGTAGATCATGCCCGGGAAAAAGCTCAAAATAAGTCAGGTGCCGGTGGCCAAGACTGCCATGCTTATTCGCCGGTCCGTGACGGAGACATTTAACGCGTTCATCGATCCTGAGATCACCAGCAGGTTCTGGTTTAGCAAAGGGAGCGGGAAGCTGGAACTTGGGAAACAGGTAACATGGGAATGGGAGATGTACGGGATCACGGTCAACGTCAACGTTAAGGAAATCGTGACCAATGAACGAATCGTGATTGAATGGGGGACGACCGGAGAGCCCCCCTCCAAAGTGGAGTGGCGTTTCATTCCCCACGGTGAAAACGCGGCGTTCGTAAGCGTCATTAATTCCGGCTTCAGCGGCGACGGCGACGAGCTTGTGACTCAGGCGCTGGATTCCACCGGCGGCTTTGCTCTCGTACTGGCCGGATTGAAAGCGTTCCTCGAACATGGCCTTTCCCTCAACCTCATTGCAGATCGTTTCCCCCGGGGGCTTGAGAGCCATTGACCGGAAAAATGCGCGACCATCATATAGGAAAGGTAACGAAAAATGAAAGAAGATAAAATTCTCACGAAACATCCGTCGGGGAAAAGTGGAAAAAATATCAGCAGGGAAAAATATGAAATGATGAAGAAGTTGATCATCGCCGCGCTGCGAAACGGAGAGTTTACTCATTCGGAATTATTCGAGCGGGTTGGCGCAAACCTGAGGAATGGATTTGATGGAAACGTAAACTGGTACGCCGAGACGGTCAAACTCGACCTGGAAGCGAGAAGAATAATAGAAAGAACTTCGTCGAAGCCGCAGAAGTACAGACTGATATGAAAATGACCCAATCCAGGAAGCGCTGGAAGATAAGCAGCCGCCGGCACCGGTTTCAACGGAGCGGGGACCGCTCGGTGTGCCCGGTGCGCTGGCCCGAATACTGCAAAGTCAGATTTAGGTCCGATTTCTTCAAAAAGCTTGCCGCCCAAGCGCGTCGGGCATTGCCCGGCTCGCGCATATTGAGTCTTACGCATCTTGCCCAGCACGCCGAGGAGGAGCTTTTGAGGCTGCACGGCATTGGACCGAGAGCGGTCGAGTTGTTGAAAAAGGCATGGCGGGAACGAGGATTGTCATTCGCCGGTCACAAATAATCCGCAGTTAAGAAGGGAAATTTTATGCAGAAAATCACCGCATGCTTATGGTTCGATACTCAGGCCGAGGAGGCCGCGAATTTCTACGTTTCGATTTTCAAGAATTCGAAAATCCTGAATGTGGCCAGATACAGCGAGGCCGGCGCCAAAGCGTCGGGGATGCCACAAGGCACGGTAATGTTCGTGGTCTTCCAACTTCAGGGACAATCGTTCATGGCGCTCAACGGCGGACCCCAAATCAAATTCTCCTGGGCCGTATCATTCATGGTAAATTGCGAAACTCAGGAAGAGATCGATTATTTCTGGGAAAAGCTGACGGCGGGAGGAGAGGAATCGATGTGCGGCTGGCTCAAGGATAAATACGGGCTCTCCTGGCAGATCGTCCCCGCGGCAATCGGCCAGTTTATGAGCGGGCCCGACGCGTCCAAATCGGCCCGGGCCATGGAGGCCCTGCTTAAAATGAGCAAGATCGACCTGAACGTCCTGGAGAAGGCATATAATGAAGAATAGTAATAAATGGGAGCACTCCGTTCCAGGCGATGTCGATATGTATCTGGCATCTATTCCCAAACAGATGAGCGCTCTCCTGCAACGGCTTCGCCGGGCAATCCGCGATGCCGCGCCTGAGGCGGAGGAAACTAACAGTTACCGCATTCCGGCTTACAAATACCACGGGCCGCTTTTGCATTTTGTCGCCCGTGACAATTATTGCAGCTTTATTGTTGCCAGCGCGACGATTCTGGAGAAATTCAAGAAGGAGCTGGGGCCCTTCAAGATTTCCGGTACTACGATTCACTTCACCGCAGAGAAACCCATTCCTGCGAAGCTCGTAAAGAAGATCGTCAGGGCACGCGTCGACCAATCGGAGGCGGAACGATTGGTAAAGGAGAAAAAGCGTGTTCACAGCAAAAGACAAGGCTGTCGCGGCTTCCGATCGGGAAATTATCGCGACACGACTGTTCAAAGCCCCGCGCGAGATCGTCTGGGATGCCTGGACAAATCCGAAACATGTCGTTCGCTGGTGGGGGCCGCACGGGTTCACCCGCCCCTCATGCCGGATCGATCTGCGAGTTGGCGGCTATTTTAACCTCGATATGCGCGGCCCCGATGGCATCATATATCCTTGCACGGGCAAGTATCGCGAGATCGTCAAACCGGAACGAATCGTGTTCCACGGTGAGGCCCACGAATGCCATCCCTGCGGAGGGGGGCTGCCCCCGCGCTCCGTGGTGACGATTACGTTCGCAGAATCGGGGAAAAAGACGCGGCTTTCCATGAAGACCGAGTTCGAATCTGTCGAGCTTATTGAAGCCGCCGTGGAGAATGGTTATAACGAAGGCTGGGCAGCAAGCCTCGACCATCTGGAAGATTTCGTTGCGAGCCGAAACGCGAGAGAATGAACAAAACATCTCACAAATTCAGCGAACTTACCTTTCATGGAGGAACTAATGAACAGAGTAGTGCATTTCGAAATCCAGGCTGATAACCCCGAACGGGCCATGAAATTTTATAAAGCGGTTTTCGGCTGGGAATTCCCCAAATGGATGGAAGAGCCGCCCTATTGGGGCGTGATGACGACGCAGGAAGGAAGCAAGGAGC
>CAZDAH010000072.1:0-5752 GCA_964503405.1 uncultured Ignavibacteria bacterium | reverse complement strand
GCAAGGAGCCGGGAATAAACGGCGGTCTGCTTAAGCGTCCCGCCAAAACGCCCCCGCAGGAATGCGGAACCAACGCTTACGCCTGCACCGTGCAGGTTGAGAATTTCGATGAAATAGCAAAGAAGATCGAGAAGGCCGGCGGCATTGTGGCCCTGCCTAAATTCGCTATCCCCGGCTTGGCCTGGCAGGGGTACTTCCTTGATACAGAAGGGAACGTTTTCGGGGTGCACCAGCCCGACCCGAACGCCAAATAATTGGTTCGACGGCCACCAGCAAGACAATCGGGTATTGGCTATAGATCTCCGCTTCAAAGGTAATACAAGCCAAAGGAGAACAGATGAACAAAGAGCGCGCTACTCAAATTTCATGGCTGCTTTTGCGCCTGGTCGCGGGCTTTATTTTCTTTCAGGCAGGCGGGCTGAAATTATTCGGCTGGTACGGCGGCATGCCCCCCGACGGCAACACGGCGACATTTATCTCCCAGGTCTGGATCGGCGGCTTCCTCGAATTTGCCGGGGGGATTCTCGTTATGCTCGGTTTGTTCACACGCCCCACGGCGTTCATTCTGTCGGGAGAGATGGCGGTGGCTTACTTCCAGTTTCATCAACCAGACGGCTTCTGGCCGATTCAAAACCAGGGGGTTTCGGCGGTTTTATATTGCTTCATTTTTCTATATATGTCCGCCAGAGGCGCCGGAAAGTGGGGCCTGGACGACCTGATCAGGGGCAAACTAAGTCACTGAAAACAGAATTGAAGCGATAAATCGAGCAGACACTTTTCGCATCGCAAATATTCGAAGGGAGTCCTGATGAGCATAATAAGCGTGTTCAACAACGTTTCGATCGATGGTTTCTTCGCCGAATCTGACGGTAAAATAGACTTCTTCAAAAGAGAAAATGACGTGGAGCAGGATGAGTTCACCAGTGATTCAGTCAAGTCAGGCGGCATGCTGATATTGGGCCGCGTCACGTATCAATTGATGGCCGGCTATTGGCCTACCTCGCAGGCGATAGAATCCAGCCCCAGGGTCGCAGAGTATATGAACAATACCCCCAAGATCGTCTTCTCCCGAACTATGGATCGCGCCGAGGAAGGCCCCCACTGGAAAAATGTCAGGTTATTCGATGATATCAGACGTGATGAGATTATCGAACTCAAAAAGGAGGGAGGAATCGGCATTACCATATTGGGCAGCGGGTCTATCGTACGGCAATTGGCCAATCTGGGGCTTATTGACCAATATCAGCTGATGATTCACCCTCTACTTCTCGGGCGGGGAAAAAGATTATTGGAAAATATTAAGGCCATGAACCTGCAACTTTCGGATTCGAAGGCGTTTAAAAACGGAAACGTTTTACTTCGATACCGTGCCGGCGCCAAAACCTGATTTGGCAACGTAGTTTACTATATCGGGTTGTGACAAATTCGAGGAGGTCTCGAGCCGGCGATTAAGCGCCTCTTGCGGCTTTAAGTCGTTCCATAAGTTTATGCGCTGATTCGTAAACCACCGGAATTAAGATCAGCGTTATCAGCGTCGATGCCGTCAGCCCGCCTATTACCGACCTGGCCATGGCCGCCTGGATCTCGCCCCCCGCGCCGGTCCCAAAGGATAGCGGCAGCATGCCGAGAATCGTCGTGCTCGCGGTCATCAGGATGGGGCGGAGCCTGAGACCGCCCGCGGTTAACACTGCCTCTCCCACTTCCATGTTTTGTTCGCGTCGAAGCAGATTGATATAATCCACCATTACAATCGCGTTATTTACCACTATTCCGATGAGCATGACCGCGCCCATCAGGCTCTGCATATTCAGCGAAGTGCCGGTCAAAAGCAGCATTGGGACCACTCCGATGAAAGCAAGCGGCACCGTTACCATTACGATCAAGGGATCGAGAAAACGCTCGAACTGAGCGGCCATGACCATATACGTGAGAATAATGGCCATGATAATGGACAGTATAAAATCCCGTTGGGCCTTCTGCTGCTCTTCATATTCGCCGCCGAACAGTATTGAAAACCCCGCCGGGAGCGCGAAGTCCCTGAGTTTTCCCTGCATCTTCTGTATAACGTCGCCAAGCGCCGCGCTTCCCGCGAGATTGGCGGTAATATAAGTAACCCGCTGGCCGTTAACCCGGTCTATCTCAGTGGGGCTGCGGCGACGTTCGCTTTGGACTATGCTGGATACCGGCACGATTCGCCCGGCGCCGGTTTTAATGGCGATATTGCTCAGATCGATAGTGCTCAAGCGGTCTTTCGGCTGAAGACGCACCGTTATGGGAAACTCTTCTCCTCCCTGCCTGAACACACCGGCCCGGCTGCCTCCAACGTTGGTCTGAATAACCTCCGCGACCTCGCTTACCGATAATCCCAGGTCTGCAATTTTCTCGCGGTCGATCATCAGATTCTGTTCGGGACGGCCCTCCCGTCTGCTGACCCTGACGTCCGCTACTTCCGGAACCGTCTCGATTATATTCTTGATTTCATCGGCCAGTTGATCGGCAAGGTCAAGATCGTAGCCGCGCAATTCGAGCTGAATCGCCTCCGCGCCTCCCGAGCCGAATAGTCGTCTGAGCATCCATAGTCCCGATTGAGCGCTAACTCGTATCTCCGCGCCCGGGACTTTCCCCTCGGCGTGGCGACGAATGTCATCGGCTATCGTGAAACTGCTCATTGTCCTCTCGTCCGCGCTCTTGAGGGCAATTTCCACCTCGGCGTCGCCCGGACGGATTTCCGCGGTTATGTGCCGGATCTGATCCATCGGCGCGACCTCTCGAACGATGCGCTCCAGCTCTTTTAAATACTCGTTCACAACGGCGATATTGGTTCCCTGGGCCATCTCCAGGTCGACTCCGATCTCGTCGGCGTCGGTCTGGGGAGCGAGCTCGATAGGAATCAGGGGCAGCAAAAACGCTGTTATAACCAGCAACACGAATGTCGCTCCCAGGACCACAAATTTGCGGTTCAGCGCGTATCGAAGCAGACCGGAGTAGGCGTTTTCAATCGCGGAGAACCATTTTCTCAGCTTGGCGGCGTTTCCCCCAGGAACATGCCCCGCTTCTTTTACCGTAAGATAACGGCTCCTCAACATCGGCACCAATGTGAGAGCCACCAGAAGAGAACATAACAGAGCGAAGACAACCACCATGGCGAGTTCCTTGAATAGCATTCCCGAAATGGTCTGCATGAAAACCACTGGTATGAAAATCACCACTGTTGTCAACGTGGAGGCGATAATGGCGCCTGTCACCTGACGAGTTCCGGTCAGGGAGCTTTCGTTGAGGCCGCGCCCGTTCTCCCGCAGGCGAACTATATTCTCCAGCACTACAATGGAGTTATCAACTATCAGACCGATTCCCAGGGCCAGGCCGCCGAAGCTCATTTGGTTGAGCGTGAGATCATTAAAATAAAGCAAACCGAAGGTGGCAATTATGGAAATCGGAATGGCCAGGGCGATAATAAATGTCGTGGACCCGTTGCGCAGAAAAAGATACAGAATGAATACGGCCAGCAATCCCCCGAAGAGCGCCGACTGCTGGACGTTCCTGATCGAATTCAAGATAAAATCGCTCTGGTCGATGATCATCAAGAGTTCGATATCGTCCCTCTCTCCGTTTATCCGGTCCATCATCGCCTGCGCCTGCTCGGCTACCGCGACCGTGTTGGCTCCGGATTGTTTGCGGATTCCCAGTCGCACCATCGGCTGGCCGTCGATCTGCACGATTCTATTTATATCCTCATAACCGTCGATTACATCGGCCACGTCGCGAACCCGAATCGGTTTGCCGTCAACCATGGTTATGACGGTGGAGGCAATCTGATCCAGCGCCCGGTACTCTCCCCTGGTCCTGACATACATGTCGCTGACGCCCTCGCGCATATCCCCGCCGGGAAGAGTTACGTTCTCGCGTTGAAGCGCCAGGCGGACGTCGGCCGCGGAGAGCAGGCTCGAGGCCAGCCGGTCCCTCTTCAGCTGAACCTGAATCTCGCGGTATACTCCTCCCCAGACATCAACTGAACCGACCCCCTTGATCTGTTCGAAACGTTGTGCTATCTCCCTCTCCAGGATCCTGGTCATCTCCTCCATGGAATGCCTCGAACGGGCGCCTAATATCACTACCGGAAAATTATCGGGATCGAATTTCCATAATCTCGGCTGCTCGACCTCCGGGGGAAAATCGTCGCGGATGCGATCCAGCGCCGCCCTCACGTCGTTGGCGGCCTCGTCGAGATTAGTCCCCTGGGCGAATTCCAACGTCACCCGGCTGCGGCCTTCCTCGGAGCTGGAACGGACCTCCTCTATATTCGGCACGCTAGCCACCGCATTCTCCACCCTGTCGGTGATGATCGTCTCGATCTCCTCCGGGCCCACGTTGGGATAGACGGTCCCGATGCTCAATATGGGGTATTCTATAGGAGGAAGCAGATCCACGGCCAGGAAGCGAAAACCCATAACCCCCAGGACAATTATTATAAAAAACACCATAGTGGTGGCTATGGGGCGTCGTACAGCCAAGTTGGTAATATTCATATTAGGATCTCATAGGGGCGACCCACAGAGTTTCCGAGAGCGTGGTGGCTGCCTGCTGGATAATGTCCATCAAGAAACTTCTTAATCATGATTCGTTGGAAGCGCGCTAAGGAATCAGCGAACTCGGTCTCCCGTTGCCTTGATTATGTAGTCGAATCGACTACGTTCTCCTGCCGTTTGTTAATTATCTCCAGCATGAGATCCTGCCTCTGGAGATTCTGAAGATGCGCCACCCAGTTCCAGTCCACCTTCCTCACCCTCGCCTCGCCCGGATTGCCTCCCAGCAGATCCTGGCCGATGGTAATCACCCCGCTTCCCGGATCTACTCCCCGGATTCCTGCATTCATCCTCCCCCGCGCTATAATGTCGACCGGAACGAATTGAAACGCTATGGGATCGGTCAGGGAAAAGTCTCGCTGATCTTTGATACTTCCCACCGCTTCCTGATTCATCGAGTCACTCGAAACATATACGCCGGTTATTCCCGATAAGGGGTTTTCGTAGAGAGAACTCAAGGGTACCAGCGTGGCCGATTCGCTCTCGCCATAATAAATATCCACCGTTACGAACATGCCCGGCTTCAAAACTCCATCCGGGTTGGCCAGGTCGATTTCCGCTTCCGTGCTGTGTGCGACCGGGTGCAGGAAAGGCGAGATCCTGGAAAGGGGGGCGGTCAATGAGCCATAAAGTGCGTTTTCGACAATCACCTCGGCTCGCTGTCCGAGTTCGATATATTCGAGCATCAGGTCTGTCAATACAACCTCGATTCGGACGTTGTCGAGCTGGCCCAGCGTGAACAACCGCGAATTGCCGTTTACCAGCATCCCTACTTCCACATCCCGGTTTCCCACTGATCCTGAGATTGGAGCGCGCACGATTGTTTTCGACAGGGCGTCTTCGCGCTCGTCGATTGTGGCCAACGCCTGCGCCACGCGGGCCCGAGCAAGCTCAAGATCGGCTTCCGCCGAGATTGCCCGCGTTCGGATATTCTCCAACTCGGTATCGGACGCCAGCCTCTTTTCAAAAAGCGTATTGGTTCTTTTCAGTTCAGCCTCGATCCTGGCAAGTTCCGCTTCGGCCTGCTTCGCCTGAGCCTCCGCGATACGGTGAGCGGCCTTCGCCTGGTTTAGACGTTCCGCATACTCTCGGTTGCGGAGCCTCACCAGTTCCTGCCCCTTCTTGACAAAATCGCCGTTATGAACCGGAACATCGATTACAATCGCGTT
>CAZDAH010000071.1:5873-15538 GCA_964503405.1 uncultured Ignavibacteria bacterium | reverse complement strand
AACTCATTTATCCTCCCGAATCATTTCCGTGTGAAGAATCGCCCGATACCCCGATCGAAGTTCGAGGACATGTCCCCTATTATACGCAAAAACCGCCGAAAAGCAACAGGGGAGAGGCAGACCTGTAGGGATAAACCTATCTGTTTGTCCCCTCGATTAGCCGACCATAGGTGTGCGGCCACAGTGCCTTACCCCACCCTCTCCGATCTTGCTTTTCAAAATCGATTTGAATATACTGTGCGCGTGACAAACGTGAAAAAATCATGGGACAAGATAGCCCCTCACTACCGTAAACGCTACGAGATCTCGACCGAAATAGTTCACTTCGGGCCCCTCTGCCCTGGCGAGGATAAGCTTCGGCTCCTGGGGGGTATTGCTGGCAAGTCAGTCATCGATCTTGGCTGCGGAGGCGGCCAGAATGCCATTGCCCTGGCCAGGATGGGTGCGAGGGTTACCGGCGTCGATTTTTCCGACGGCCAGGTCGCGGAAGCCAGAGTTCTGGCCGGAAAGCATAATCAGAAGATCGAATTTATCAAGGGCGATATCGGCGATTTGTCGTTCTTGCCCGATTCCAAATTTGATCTCGCCATCTCCGCCTGCGTCATATCGTTTGTGGAAAACTTCGAAACTGCTTTCCGGGAAGCATATAGAATCCTCAGACCGGGCGGGAGATTCATCCTTTCCGATATGAATCCTCTTCAATATATTTTAGATGAAAATGATTATGGCGTAGAATTCAATCGTATTTACCCATATCAGCCGATTTTGCTCAAATGGGAATGGGAATTCGACGAAATGGACAAAACTCCCCGTTTTCAGCATTTTGTACGTTCCATTCCAGCATATTTTAATGCTCTTACCGATGTCGGCTTTAACGTGTCGCGAATACACGAGCCGCAATCGACTATCGATACGCCACATATCGGGTTTTCGCGCGAAATTCTGAACGAGTATAAATATATCGCCAATCATATTCCCGCCACTTTCATCATAGTCAGCAAGAAAAAATGACCAAGACCGCCCTCTTAAGATACTGGCACAATGTCAGGAGACTTACCTTGAAACTCTTCGAGCATTTCCCTGAAAATAATTTCAGTTATCGTCCTGTTGAGGCGGTTCGCTCTGTGGCCGAGATGTTTGATCATATCCTGATTGTAGAGCTCTATACGAGGATCGGCCTTATTACTGGTGAGTGGAATCTTGCCTTATTCGAGGGGGAGAGAAATTTGGATCGAGCATATTTGCGAAACAGGCTGTATAATGAACATGAGAAAACGTTGGGAATGTTGCGTCTGCTTCCCGAGGGGCGGTTCATGCGCACGTATGAAACGCCGTTCGGTGAGGTGACGGGAGAGGTGGCAATCTACGTGGCGATCGACGAGGAGATTCATCACAGGGGAAACCTCTATACTTATCTGCGCCTGCTGAATATAGAGCCGCCTCAAATGATTCAGAACTACGGTGAGCTATTAACGGAGGATAGAAATGGCTTTTGATTTCGAGAAATTCGCGAACAAAATAGACGGCTATAAGATAGACGTTATCGAGCTGCAGCGGCTGCTGACATCGATACCGGCCCTGGCCCCGGAGAACGATGGCGACGGGGAATCGAACAAGGCCGAGGCCTTGAAAGACTATCTAAAAGGGCTCCAATTTCCCGCGCCGGAAAGCTACGACGCCCCCGATGAACGGGTATCGTCGAAGGTGCGCCCCAATCTCGTCTATCGCTTCAAAGGGGAGGATACCTCTCGCACGGTATATATCATGTCGCATCTCGACGTGGTCCCGCCGGGGGAGCTCTCCAAATGGGAATCGGATCCGTTCGAGCTCAGGATCGACGGCGACAAGCTGGTCGGACGCGGCGTGGAGGACAACCAGCACGGGCTGGTGGCCTCTGTGATGGCCGCCAAGGCCATGATCGAGACTGGCGCCACCCCTAAATACAATCTCGGGCTGATGTTCGTGGCCGACGAGGAGGTCGGCTCGAATTACGGTATCGATTATCTTTTGGATCGTCACGATTTTCTGAAAAAAGATGATATCATCATCGTCCCCGACTCCGGCGACGAGCAGGGAAAGACGATCGAGATCTCGGAGAAATCGATCTGCTGGCTCAAAGTCGAGACCACGGGGAAACAGTGCCACGCCTCGCGACCGGACCAGGGAGTCAACGCTTTCGCGGCGGCCTCGAAATTGGCGGCCAAGGTGCACGCATTGTATAATATTTTCGACGTCAAGGACAAACTGTTCAACCCGGCCACTTCCACGATCGAGCCGACCAAGAAAGAGGCCAACGTCCCCAACGTGAACACGATCCCCGGCGACGATGTCTTCTATATCGACTGCCGGGTGCTGCCCAAATACAAGCTCGTCGAGGTCGAGGAGATGATACGCAAATGGGCGCATGAGATCGAGGTCAGCGAAAATGTGAAGATAAAGATCAGCCATACCCAGCGGGCCGAGGCGGCCCCGCCGACCAAAGAGGACTCCCCGGTGGTGCAGGCATTAAAGCGGGGGATCAAGACGGTGTACAGGGTCGAACCGGAGGTCTGCGGCATAGGCGGCGGTACGGTGGCGGCGTTATTCAGGCGCAAGGGATACCCGGCGGCGGTCTGGGCTAGGATCAGCGAGTCGGCGCACCAGCCCAACGAATACACCCATATTTCGAATATCCTCGGCGACGCCAAAGTAATGGGGCACGTCTTTATGCGGGGGTAAGGGACTTCATTCGACATCAATGCCCATGTCATTCCAGATTCGATCTGGAATCCATGCTTTACCATGCCTTGTCATGCCGGACTTGATCCGGCATCCACGCAGAGCCATTTTTTGCTGCGGCAGGATAGACCCTAACCCCAGAGAGAGAACATCCTGCCACGCCTGGTTTCGGAATGCCGTCCGCCTTTGCCGACGATGTTTCCCCGTTATGCGCAAAAACGGGGGAAAAGCAGAAGAGCGAGATGATTAATGCTTCCGGCAACTTAACCCACCGCAAGCGGCGGGGCGCCCCTGTTCTTATTTGGATCGTCATGATTAAACGCCCTTTATATAAAGATAACAGATTATAGGAATAAAACAATCCCGGAATTCGGGCTTTTTCAGGGAGATTGGAGATAGCTAAAGCTACCGCGTATACCTGATCTTGATTTCCCCGTCGGGCTGGATATTCAGATCGTAGTCGCCCATATCATCTGTGGTGACGAACTCGCTGGAGAAGCTGTCCGCCTCGGCGAACCAGCCGAAGAATTTACTGTCGCGAAACACTTCAAACGCCATGGAACGCCCCCCCTCCAGTTCCTTTGTGTGAAAGAGGGTGCCGGTGCTCGATGGGGCCCGGCGACCGAGGTAATTGCCCTTGAATTCCACCGTCTTGTAACATCGTTCCGGCAGACGAAGATACTCGCGGGCGAATTTGAATTTCAGAATCTCTCCGGAAAAGCGCCAGGAGTCGCCGGAGAGATGGAAGAGGTTTTCCACGTTGACGCTGTCGTAGGAGGCCGGCACGTAACGAATCTCCAGCGACTTGACCGGATCTCCGGTCCGCGCCGCCCTGAGCCTTCCAAGGTCGCCGTATTCGTTCAGGACGCGGAAATATTTCAGCTGCGATGACATCCAGAAGAAACCCTGGGCCAGGACTATACACATTAAAGCCAGCAGCACGAAGAAGATATTCATACCGCCGGGCGGTTTCGATCTGAAATCGCCGGGATCCTCGTAACGAATTCTCTTGAATACCCGCCGCAGCAGATAGGCAAGCAGCAATATACCGACCGCGAAAAAAGCAACACCGAATACGGTCAGTCGCGAATCCATCTATTTTTCCTTGTCGGGGGGGATGCTCCTGGGGGGTATGGGGGGAGCGCCGGAATCCTTCATCTTGGAGTTGCCGTGAAAAATTGCGCCGTGCTCAACCAGCAGCGATTTCGACGTTATATCCCCGATCAATTCTGATTTTGCCTGAAGCTCGACCTTCTCCGTGGCGGTCAGATTTCCCTCTACACGGCCGCCCACGACAATCGAGCGCGCGTTGATCTCCGCCTTGACCACTCCGGTGGGGCCGACGGTCACGGTATCGTTGGCGATGAGCTTGCCGGTGACCGTGCCGTCGATCCTGGTTGCCCCCTCGATCTTGATTGTCCCCTCGACCGCCGTCCCCTTGCCGATTATGGTCCCAAGTCTATTATCCGTCTTGTTTCCGTTCATGTCTCCCTCTTTTTAAAATCCCTCATTCCATGTATGGGGCCGGATCAACGGCCTCCCCGTTTTTCCTTATTTCGTAATGCAGGTGCGGCGCGGACGATCGTCCGGTGTTGCCCGACATCGCGATCACGTCACCTTTTAATACACTCTCCCCCTCTTCCACAAGGATTTTTTCGTTGTGACCGTACATTGTCTCGTAGCCGTTGCCGTGATCGATTATGACCAAGTTGCCGAAAATGTCATCCCAGCCGGCGTAAGTTATCGCCCCGGAAGCGGTGGCCGCCACCGGCGTCCCCTGCTTCACCGCGAAATCGAATCCCAGATGCTTCTCCCCCGAGGAGGTCTCGTCGTTGGAAAATGAGCGGGTAATCCAGCCGTAAAGGGGACGCCCGAAGGGGATAACCTGTTTGCCCAACTCCTCTTTCGATAATGGAATCTTGAACTCTCCGGGATATCCGACCAGGTCGCTGGGCGGGCCTGACGGCGTGTCGGCCAGCACGGAGTCGATATCGAATCCTCCCGGCTGCTCATAACTTTCCAAGTCGACACCGGCCATGGAAGCGAGTCTTTCGGCCAGTTCGCGATTCTTCTTGAAGCTTTTCTCAATATCCACTACGCGAGCGAGATAGCTTCGAAGATTCTCGTTTTCCTCGGCCAGCATCGACGATCGCGCGGCCGAAAGCGAAAGTTTCGCGTAGAAGACGGTTATGACAATCAGAGTTATCAGCCAGAGAACCACAAGCACGCCAACAGCCTTGAAAAAAGTCGACGAGAACGTTCTTGAAAATACGCTCTGGCTACCCTCGGGGATGACCATAAGTGTAAATTTTCTGCTCAAAAACTCTCCAGTACGCCTAATAGCTCAAGCAATCTGTTTAACTCATCGGTGGAATAATACTCGATCGTGATTTTGCCGCCTTTTCGTTTCCGGGTAATTGTTACGCGGGTGGCCAGCTTTCGTTTCAACGATTCCTCGATTGACACAATCTGCGCGTCGCGCTCCGAGGAACGTCGGGCCTTGCGAATCGGTTTACCCGAATAAATCAGCTTCTCGAGTTCTCTCACCGACAGCCCTTCCCTGGCGACCCTGGCAGCCAGAGTATCGCGCTCGGATAGCGCGGGGATTGCCAGCAGCGCGCGGGCGTGACCGGGGGAGAGGTCCCCCTTAACGATCATGGCTTGAATCTCCGGGGAAAGGGATAGCAGCCTGATGGAATTGGCCACGGACGAGCGGTCCCGGCCGACTTTCGCGGCCACGTCTGCCTGGGATAACGAGCATTCCGTCATCAGGCGATGATAAGCCGAGGCTTCCTCGATGGGATTCAAATCCTCCCTCTGCAGATTCTCGATCAGAGCGATCTTCATGGCCGTCTCGTTGTCCGCAGAATCGAATATCACAGCCGCTATGGCGCTCCATCCGAGCTTCTCCACTGCGCGGAATCGACGTTCGCCGGCGATGATCTCGTAGAGACCGTCCACCGGGCGCACGACGATCGGCTGAATCACTCCCTGTTCCTTTATCGACTCGGCCAGCTCGGCCAGTCTCGCCGCATCGAACGACTGCCGGGGCTGATACTTGTTGGCGACTATCTTCTCCAGAGGGATCTCCGCTATTTTTCCCCGTCCCGCTTCGGACGATGTATCAATTCTTCCCTCGGGCATGTCGGCGCCCGGTATAAGGGCGTCCAGACCCCTTCCCAACGCTGGTCTTTTCATCTGGCTAATACCTCCTTGGCGAGGTTCATGTAATTGGAGGCTCCCGTGCATAATATATCATATAACAGAATCGGCTTGCCGAAACTCGGGGCCTCCGAAAGTCGGACGTTTCTGTTGATTACAGTTTCGAAAACTTTTTCCGGGAAAAATTTACGGGCCTCGTCGGCGACCTGTCTGGACAGGTTGAGACGGCCGTCGTACATGGTCAGCAGGACTCCGTGTATTCGCAGCGCCGGATTCAGCCGCCGCTGCACCAGATTGATGGTATTAAGAAGCTGGCTCAATCCCTCTAAGGCGTAGAATTCGCACTGGATCGGGATGATCACCGAGTCGGCGGCGGTGAGTGTGTTGATAGTCAAAAGGCCCAGCGACGGGGGACAATCGACTATTATGAAATCGTAACTCTGCTTAACACGGGACAACGCCTGTTTAAGTTTTTGCTCGCGTTCGGGGATCCCCACGAGCTCCAGTTCTGCCGCCACTAAATCTATGTTGGATGGCAAAATACGTAGATATTCGATCTGTGAATCGAGCGTACAACTATCGATCGAAACATCACCTAAAAGAATATCATAGGTCGATTTTTCTATTTTTGTTTTATCTATCCCCATCCCCGATGTTGTATTTCCCTGGGGATCGATGTCAATTAAAAGCGTCCTTTTCTCAGCCACTGCCAGGCAACTGGCCAGGTTAATTGCGGTTGTGGTTTTCCCGACTCCGCCTTTCTGGTTGGCAATGGCAATCACTTTCCCCATATAACTTCAGAAAACGTAAAACGTTATCTCCTTTCGTCGAGATGATTGTATTCGATCACCGGCGCAATTGCAAGAAAAATGTTTCACGTGAAACAGTTTTTTTTATGGGCTTATGAACTCGATCATTCCTGCCTTCTTATAATATATGATTCGGCCGTCCGCCGAGACTAACGATTTCACTTTCTTCAAAAACTTCTCCCATCCGGGCAAAGCCCGAACGGTGACTATGTCAAAAGGCATTGATGGATAAAAGTTCTCCAGGCGGATTTCTTCAAAAATCACGTTCCCAAGGGCAAGTCGTCGACACACTTCCTTAAGAAACAGAATTTTCTTATGGCGAGATTCCAGCAAAACGACACTCATCTCGGGGCGACAGAGGGCGAGCGGAATTCCGGGGAACCCGCCGCCGGAGCCTATGTCGAGCAATCGGCCGGTTTCTGGAATCGAATGAAGCGGCGCCAGCGAATCGAGAATATGCCGTTCGAGCAGCTGATTCAGATCGTTTTTGGAGATCAAGTTCATTCTCGATGACCAATTCAGAATCAAATCATGGAAGATTTCCACCTGCCTGGTGAAATCGGGCGGTTTTATCAACCGGTTCTGAACAAACCAGCGGTCTATGATAGTTTCCGCACCGGACTGTAACGGCATGGCTCAATTACTCTGTTGATAGTTAAAGTATTGAGGTTGAATCGTTACGATCATTTTCACATCCATTCCACGAGAATTTCACATTTCAGCTTGGCGTAATCACTTTTCATTTTCTTCGATGTTTCACGTGGAACATTACTCAATAAATACGTTATTTCGGTGCATATAAGGCGAAATATCCACACGATTTCCACATTATTCGCTCTAAACTCTCTGAAGCTGAATCATGAGAACCGAAATATCCCCAGGAGATACGCCCGAAATCCTCGACGCCTGCCCCAAAGTCTCGGGCCTGAATCGAGAGAGTTTCTCTCTGGCCTCTTTTTTCAGGCCTTTCAGATTCGAGTATTCAACATTATCCGGTATTCTGAACTCCTCTAATGACAAGAATCGTTCGATTCTGCGTTCCTGACGATGAATATACCCCTCATATTGAATGTCATTGGTCAGGCCGGTCAGGATTTCCAAGCCGAATCTGGCCGCGGCTTCGTCAAATATTGGAAAATCTCCGAAATTTAAGCCCGGATTACGAATGGCGTCAAAGGCCGAAATCTTCCTCAGACAGTTATTGCCGTTATCCACGACCTCGATCCTGCCGTCTCTCAGGAATCGTGCGAGGTTTTCCCGAATAACCTGCTTGCTATCGAATTCCCGCCTGATCGCATCTCCCACAAGACCCAGAGCATGCCCTTTCTCGAGCAATCGCTCGTCGGCGTTATCGTCGCGGAGCTTAAGCCTGTACTCTGCCCGAGAAGTGAACATTCGGTACGGCTCCTCAGTCGATTTGGTCACGAGATCATCGAGTAATACCCCGATATAGGCCTCCGATCGTGATAACCGGAACGGTTTCTCATCGCGGCTTTTCAGGACAGCGTTGATTCCGGCCATCAGACCCTGCGCGGCCGCTTCCTCATACCCTGACGTCCCATTCACCTGGCCGGCAAAATACAAATTCGGGACGATCTTCGATTCCAGGGTGATATGAAGCTGGTGGGGAGGGAAAAAGTCGTATTCGATGGCGTAGCCGGGACGATTCATCTTCACTTTCTCAAGTCCCGGGACCGTCCGAAGCGCTTTTAATTGTGCCGCTTCGGGCAGCGACGAGGAGAATCCATTGATATAGTATTCGTCGGTATCGAGCCCTTCCGGTTCCAGGAAAAGCTGATGGCGCGGTTTCTCGCTGAATCGCACAACCTTGTCTTCGATGGAGGGGCAGTAACGAGGCCCCGTTGCCTTTATTACGCCCGAATACATTGGTGAATAAGCGAGATTATCGCGGATTATACTGTGGGTTGTATCGTTGGTATAGGTTAGATGACAAACGGATTGACAGAATCTTCGTGAATGATCGGATCTCACGGAGAAATAAGGAGGAGGATCGTCGCCCTCCTGAACCTCGCACTTTTCAAAATCGATCGATTTGCCGTCCAAACGCGGCGGCGTGCCGGTCTTCAATCGCCCCGTCATAATGCCCAAAGAAATCAGCTTATCAGTCAATCCGACAGCCGGGGACTCGTTGATGCGGCCGGCTTTGGTTTGTTCTAATCCAATATGTATCAATCCATTAAGAAATGTCCCGGCAGTGATGATCACAGTTTGGGAATCTACTCGAGTTCCATCTGCCAAAATGACACCCACGCAGCGGCCAGCCTCGACCATCAGATCTATTACTTCGCCTTCTTTTATAGTAAGGCATTTCTGGCTTGAAGCGGTTTCGACCATGAATTGGGAGTACAATTTTCGGTCAGCCTGGGCGCGTCGAGATTGGACCGCCGGGCCTTTGCTTCGGTTGAGCAGGCGGAATTGGATGCCGGTATTGTCTATGGCGTATCCCATTTCGCCGCCGAGCGCGTCTATCTCCCTGACTAACTGTCCTTTGGCCAGCCCGCCGATCGCCGGGTTGCAGCTCATCCGGCCGATAGCGGACTTATCCATGGTGATCATGGCGGTTCGACATCCCATCCGGGCCGCGGCCAGGGCCGCCTCGATGCCGGCATGCCCCCCGCCGATGACGATGATTTCAAAAGCGGTTCTGTTCATGATCTCGAATAATACGAAACCGGGAAGCGGGATTCAATCGAATATTATTCCCCACGGTTCAGGAACTTGAAAACAGTATTTATTGTTAATAATATTGTGTGGAAAGTGGATAGAAATAGCGTTTTTTGAAAAATGCCTGGCAAAGACCAATGGGCTGAATGAAATCTCAAAATAAGGAGTTATTATGAAGAAATCGTCAATGTTAGTCCTGTCATTCATTACGCTGACAGCCGCCGTAATGACGCTGACAACGTCAGCAAGCGCCATAACCTATGAGGTGGAGATCGAGGATTTCGCCTATAA
>CAZDAH010000071.1:0-5863 GCA_964503405.1 uncultured Ignavibacteria bacterium | reverse complement strand
TAATCCCCCGCGGCTGCATCTTAACCCCGGCGACGCGATCGAATGGAGAAACAGGGATTTTGTGCTTCATTCGGCCACCAGCGACAATGGCATCTGGGATTCCGGCCTTCTGGCCAGAGATCAGAGATATACCTACCTGTTTAACGCCGAAGGTATATATCCTTATCACTGCTCCGGCCATCCATCGATGGTCGATACTATCACAGTGGGCAATCCGACCGGATTTGACAATCAATCGCCGTCGGCCCCGTCGCAATTTGAGCTGATGCAGAATTATCCCAATCCATTCAACGCTCAAACCGCGATCGCCTACGCCTTGCCCCATGATTCCCACGTGCGGATTGCTATCTACAATCTCCTGGGACAGACCATCGAGACTCTGGTCGATCGGGATCAGTCGGCCGGGTATCACCGGGTATTGTGGGATGCCAGCTCCGCGCCGACCGGGTTATATTTCTATAGGATCGAAGCGGCTGGGTTAGTTCAGACCAGGAAGATGACGTTGGTTAAATAGCAATTATCCCGGAGCTAGCGGCTTGTTGAAAAAGCCGAAAGTACGTCATTGCGAGAGAAGCGAAGCAATCTCAATTATCCGGGCACCGCTGAATTTTCTTCGGCTCTTACATATTATTAAGTATCCGATTGCTTCGTCGTCCCTGCCCGCCCGAAGGGACGGGACTCCTCGCAATGACATGGAAAGTCCTCATCTCCTACTTCCCCACGCAAAACCGTGCGAAAATATTATTGAGTATATTCTCCGTGGTGGTCTCGCCGACAAGCTCGCCGAGATTATCCAGCGCCTCGCGCAGAAAGGCCGCCTGCACCTCCTCGCTGGCGCCGTTATCGATCTCCGACATTGCCTCGCTGAGCACGTCGCAGGCGCCTTTCATTGCCCGATACTGGCGCTCTGTCGCCAGGATGACGGTATCGAGGCTGAATTGATCGATACTCAATAAACGCTCGATACCGCTTTCGAGGCCGCCGAGCCCGGTTCCCTTCATCGCCGAAATGGAAATGGATTCCTTCCCGGGAAATAAAACGTCAATATCAAGACTTTCGGCTAAACCGAGATCTATTTTATTTATTATTATCAGCATCGGCTTTCTTTCAATCAAGCGGTATATCTCCCGGTCCTCGGCGACGATACCGGCTGAACCGTCGAGCATGAATATAACCAGGTCGGAGTCCTCGATCTCGCGGCGCGTCCGCTCCTGGCCGATTCTCTCGACCATGTCGCCGCCATCTCGCAAACCGGCAGTGTCGGTGAGCAGGATGGGGAAACCGCGCAGATCGATCCACTCGGTTAGCGTATCGCGCGTGGTGCCGGGGATATCGGTGACGATAGCCCGATCGCGTTTCAAGAGGGCGTTCAACAACGACGATTTCCCGACATTGGCCCTCCCGACGATGGCGATCCGGTACCCCTGGTTGAGGCCCCGGCCAAAATCGTAGCTCTCTAGTAACTCCGATGATTTGTCATGCTGCTCTTTGATTGCGTTTTTGATCTTTTCCGACGACGTCTTATCTATGTCCTGGTCGGAGAAATCGATCTCGGCCTCGATCAGGGCCAGCGTATCGCCTATATTCGCGCGGATCCTGTCGAGCTTGTCATATAGTTCCCCTTTGAGATTCCTGGCCGCCGCTTTCAAGGCCAGTTCCGATTTGGCCTCGATAGCCGCCGCCACCGCCTCCGCCTGCGACAGCGAGATGCGCCCGTTAACGAAAGCGCGGCGGGTGAACTCCCCCGGTTCCGCCAGCCGCGCGCCGCATTCTATCAGGCGGTCGATTATCGTCCTCGAGGCCGCGAAGCCGCCGTGACAAATAATCTCGACCATCTCCTCGGCGGTGTAGCTTCTGGGGGCGAAATAGGGGATAGCGGTGATCTCGTCGATGGGGTTGCCTTCGCGATCGTGCACGAAATCGTGGTACAGCCGACGCGCCGTTTTTGCGGAGGAATTCTTAAGCGATGGTATAATATTCCCGACAAGGACAACGCATCCCGGCCCGGAAACCCTGATTATGGCCAGGGCCGATTTGCCAGGCGGGGTCGCCCCAGCCACGATAATGTCGTTTTGTGAATGATTCGTCATATCCAAGAATATAGATTATATCGATGACAGCGACAAGGGGGATGAAATAGCGGGCAGGTCGTAACCCCAATATTTCCGGCGAGCGACTGATTTACGGGCGGTTCCTGCTCCGCGGCTGCCAAGGAAGGGACTTCTGAAGGGCAATGGACAGCTGCTTCGGGACGCTCAGGAGCTGATCCGACCGCACCGACAGGTTTACGCCTTTTCCCTTCAAATTAGGCATGATTGCCTGGTCATTTCCCTCTTCATACGCTGCAAGAGAATTTTCTTCTTGACAATAATTATGAAAATTGTAATAATAATTACAAATTGCGATAAATTATCGCTTTTCGATAGGTGAAGCTGTTAGACTCCGCCGGGAGGCAGGCATTGACGATGACGCAGATTGCCAAGTTAAAATCGGCTAAATCCAGCATATTAATATTCCTGAATTGCGTCTTTGTCGTTTTTTCCTGCTCATCCAAAGTAATAAAAAAGGATTTCGAAAAGCCGGAAAGAGCTGCTATATTGAATTTCGACAATAAGTCCTCGTATATCAAAGCGCACATGATGGATGGCAATGTATACGTGTTGTCAGAGTGGAATGTCAAGACCAGTGAGAATAGAATATACGGGAAAGGCGATTTATTGGATAATAACAGAAAACTGTTGATCGCCGACTCGGCTCTGTCAATCGCGCTTGATTCGGTGGCGCTTATCGAAACGAATATCATTGAGCAGGCGCCGGCGGTGCAGGCATTGACTCTGATAACCGCGGTATCCGTCGCCTTAACCATTTACTGTGCCGCGAATCCCAAAGCCTGTTTCGGTTCCTGTCCTACCTTTTATGTAACCGACGAAGGGAGCGATCGCCCGCAAGCCGAAGGGTTCTCCTCGAGCATAGCCCCGTCCCTTGAGGCGCGGGATATAGACGCTCTCTTCATGACGCATCCGAGTCAAAAAGAGCTTTCGGTAGTCATGAAGAATGAGGCGTTGGAAACACAGGTCGTACGTTATGTGAATTTGCTTGCGGCGCCGTTCGACGGCGAAAGTCGCATCCTGGTAACTTCTGCCGGGGATTTTCGCGTGGCGCGGGATTTTATCAGCCCGGTTCGATTCCTGACCGCCGCCGGCGATCGAATCGGCGACATCCTGGCATTTGACGGCGTCGAATTTTTCAGTGAATCAGATTCCACCGATCTGGCCACCCGAGAACTTATCGAGATCGAATTTAGTTCTGTTCCAGAGGGAAATTTGGGATTGGCGGTCGCTTCGAGACAGTCGTTGCTCAGCACATTCTTGTTTTATCAAACGCTGGCCTATATGGGAAATTCCGCAGGCGATTGGATAGCTGCTCTACAAAGATCCGAGGGCGATTTGAAAGAAAGATTTAAGGCTATCAGCGAAGCTCTCGGCAAAATCGAGGTATATGCAGAAGATAGCAGCGGTCAATGGTTGCTGGCGGGGGAAGTCGGAGAAACCGGCCCCCTGGCCACAGACATACAGATCGTCGAACTTCCACCTATGAGCAATGCAAGGGGCAGAGTGAAACTGCGTCTTGCCAGAGGCTGCTGGCGGCTCGACTATATCGCGTTGGCCCGCCTCGAAAGCCGCATAACGCCGCTGCGGCTGGAGCCAAAGGCTGTCTACCATGAAGGTGAATTGGATCAAGGCGCGTTATCCTCATTGACGAATACGACCGAGGTTCTGACCATGCTTCCGGGCGACGAATACGCGATGATTTTTGATCTTCCTGACAATTATCAAGAGTATGAATACTTCCTGGATACCAGGGGCTACTATCTGGAGTGGATCAGAGAAGAATGGCTGAAGGAGGAAAACCCGAATTTCGCGGCGCAGGTGATATTCAATCCGGAAGCCGCCCTCAAGACTCTCGCGGCTGAATTCAAAAAGGTAGAAGCGGAAATGGAAGAAACATTCTGGAACAGCAGATATGAAAAATAATTTGTATGTTATTTTTTCGCTCGGAGGGATAGCGTTATCTCAAATGCTGGGATGCGCGAATTCCGGGGCGCCGCGGGAAATGCTGCCCGATTTGAATGATCGTCATACCCTCTCCTACGGGGGTTGGATATCGATAAGAATGGTCGGCAACGAGTTTGATTGGGATGCGAAGGGAGAATTGATCGCGATAAGCAAAGACAGTCTTTATCTGCGCTATGATTATCATGAATTGGTTGCCTTGCCCCTTGACAAAATTGACATAGCCCGATTAACAGCTTATGACGCTAATGTAAGACGGTTGGGAGCCTGGACAATTCTCGGTACGTTATCCACTTTATCGCACGGGCTATGGCACGGGGTTGGATTAAAAGTTTCTGCGCCGGCGTGGGTGCTCCTGGGAGGATTAGCCACGGCCTTTCAATCTCGTGCGCCGATAGTAAATTACCCTCAAAAAGGCTGGGATGAATTTCGCCTATTTGCGCGGTTCCCCCAGGGACTTCCGGAAAGATACGATCGCGGTATAAGACCTGATGTCAGAATTCGAGCCGGTTCAGATTAACCCTGTATGTATTATCAAGTATACGACTTACCGGATTCCGGTATCGTTCGTTGCGGCGGATTCCCCTACCGATAGAAAAGAATAACACAGATTATCCCGAAGGAGCCGGGGTCTTGTCTGTACAGATCCGCAATGGAAATGATCCCGGAACCGCTGATCCAAGATAGGATTATCATAAATATACCGTCAAGTCTGAATATCTGATGGCACGACAAAAAAACCGCCAGGGGCGGCTACTGAGACTTATCGCAAATACGAGATCAAGCCGTTTTTTCTTCGTTCATCTTGCTTTTCACGAACATCTGTTCAAATATTCCCATGATGTTGAACATGGTCCAGTAGAGCACTAACCCCGACGCCCACCTGGAGAAGAGGAAAGTAAACAATATCGGCATGAAATAAACCATCATCTTCTGCTTGGGATCGGTGATGGTGATTTTCTGCTGGATGAACATGGAGACCCCCATGATGATGGGCAGGATTCCGATGCCGAACGGTATCCAGTTCCCCGACGGATCGGGACGGGAGAGATCGTTGATCCAGAATATGAAATCGGCGCCGCGCAGGGCGATCGTATTCGACAGCACGGTGTATAGCGCCCAGAAAATCGGCAGCTGTACAAGCATGGGCAAACATGATCCGAACGGGTTGACTCCTTGCTCCTTGTAAACCTTCATGGTTTCCTGCTGCAGTTTGGCCGGCTCGTCCTTGAATTTCGCCTTCAATTCCTGCAGCCTCGGCTGCAGCAGCTTCATGCTGTGCATCGATCTGGCGCTTTTTATCGAAAGCGGCCAGAAAACCAGCTTCATCAGAATGGAAAAGAAGATAATCACGAAACCGTAATTGGGAATGAACGAATGAAACCAGGAAAATAGCCAGAGAATGGCGATGGCAAAAGGTTTGAAAATCTTCCAACCCATCTCCACCAGCGGCGAGAGATCGCCGTCGATCTTTTTCAAGGCGAAATAATCGAGAGGACCGGCGTAAACTGAAAAATCCAGGGCCAACTCTTCGGGGGGACGATCGTAGGTCATGCCCACACCGAAGCGGCTCCATTGTTTGGTTGCGCCTTTGATATCGACGACGCCAGTCTGGTCGCCCACCACGATAACCTCGCGGCCGGGAGAGGACTTGGCCATCAGGGCTATTGTAAAGTATTTTGTACGCGTGGCGATCCAATCAGTCGGCCCTGTAACGATCTTGCGCAACTGACCGTCATCGAAATCGTTGAAATAATCGAAGTCTCCCCCCATGCTGAAGAAGCCGCCGA